>NZ_JABDWC010000009.1:0-265508 GCF_019685155.1 Rhizobium sp. NZLR1b | reverse complement strand
AACCGGCTCCAACGCTGCGCAAGATGAAAGCTTCGCGTTTCCGCCGGTTGCTCACACCGCGCCACTTGGCGTATTCAAAACCCCCGAGGCTCCAATCGCAGCTGGATGAAAGTTCAGTGGCAGGTCAGCTTTTGGCATGTTTGAAGACTGACATTTGCGCGTCCTGCGGCGGTCTATAAATTCCTGAACATCTGCCGGATCGAACGCCATCTTCCTGCGCTTCACCCCGGTGCCCTTGGCGATGAAGGCTATATCGCCTGCTTTCACGTGGGCGCGCAAGAGCTTGACCGAGATCGTCAGGATCTCTGCGGCCTGCTGCGGGGTCAGAAGCTGCTCGCTGTGTCGTCGAGATCAAACGTAATGAAGCTTTTCGCCAAGACCGATTTCAACTGCAAAACCACGCCACACCCTAATGGGCTGGTCGATCACTAAGCTGGGTGAACATATATTCTCGAACGTCAATCCAGTGTGCATAACCGGCAGCAGTCGGAGTATACCCCAAATATCCGTGTACATGGCATACACTTGTACCTCTGGAAATGCTTTTGGATGGAAATACCCACCCTTCAAGACGCAGTCGCGGCCATTAATTTTTAACCTCAGATTGTGAAGCTGGGAGGCCACGAACACATTGAGCAGTCTTCCAGCCCTTTGTTTCTCATCGTCAAACAGGTGGCGATTGAACTCCGAAGCCAAAAGAGCCTCAGAGAATTCTTCTAGCAGAATTGTTGGGGTCAATATCTCGCTCTTCACTCCGACTTGCCAAAGTCGACGCATGAAGTTGCTGTCCGAATCCTTCAGTGGCCGCTGAAACTGAAACCCTTCAATACTGCAACCACTCAATTTTTGCTTAATGGAGTCAATGAGAGATCTCGCCTTGTCGTAACTTATACCTAAGACATCGGAACCCTGTGTCTGGTAAAATCCAAGCAGCTTCTCCGCAGCCTTTTGCGCTTGTTTTTTGTCAAGCGGCCCATCGCACGCCTGCATGTAAAGATCCATTATCTCAAGGCTACTTTTCAAACGGGTGAGCACAAGTCCGGCATCTTTATCCCACCTGTGCGCGATCATGTCGCCCGCCTCGCGTATCCACCCGTTGCGGGGGGCGCTTCTCCGCAAAAACAGAAACAGCGCTGTGAGGTCCATGTGGGGATTTCTTGCTTCTAAAGGTCTCTCATCATCCTCCATGAGACGCCACCACCGACGTTTGATTTCGATGATTTGTGGGACCTCTTCTTGGGTCATATCCGTCCTTTGATGGCTATATTTCGCGTCGTGACCGAGCCTTGGCGCGCACGATGGCGCGCGACATTATGTGAGACAAGCAAGACCGACTGGAATGTCTCACAAACCCCTAAGCATTTGAGATAATTATCCTGTGGCACATCGGCATGAAGTCAGACCTTCACAGATTTCGCGACCGCCACCAGGTCTGGAACTGTTTTCGGTGCGAGCCGGGCAATTCGCGCATTCAACTTTCCATCCATCTTCTGGAGGAATTTCGATGATCTCAAAGTGCTTTTGAATGATCCGTATTCGTCTCGATCGTAAGTGTCTACGGCGGCGTCGTAGAAAATATCTGTCGCCTTCGTGACATATTTTTTCAGTGCAGCCTGGAAATCGCGCGACTGCATTCTGGCGAGCGTAAAATGGGGCGATTCAATGTTGGTGAATTTCAAGAGCATCTTATAGGTGCAGTAGACGATCCAGTAGGAGCTGGTTACGCCCAGCAGGCCGCCATTTGGATCGCCGTTTAGACCGTTCAAGAGGTTTTGACGTTCAGCATCAGCGGCCCCACCGATCAGCCAACTGATGTAAACGTTTGGCGCCTTTATTCCTTTGTAGAAGAGCTTCTGGTACGGCTGGTCGAAAAGCTCGCCCTTATTGGCGATCGCTTGAATCAAGTACTCGTTTTCGGTCGAAGCCAAATACTGCGTGACCTTGTCAAGTTCGATCGTCGAGGGGTCTTTCTTCCTCCTGGAACCTTCCTGCTTAGGAGCGTAATCTATCGCTACAGCCTTGAACTCAGCTCGCAAAATCTTTTGGAGATCGTCGGCGGCGCGAACAGACCATATCCGGACTGCGTTCTGGGAGTTGTTATAGCGAACGATGTCGGTTCTTAATGTGGCCTTCGCTGCAATAACACGCGCAAGAACGCGAGCTTTATCATTCGCCTTGGCTTGGACGAGGCTGGATGTCGTCTGACATCCATTAACAATGCTGAACCTACGCAGCTTGAGAATTTTCGAACCATCTGCACCGGCGGTAGGTTCGGCCGAGTCTGCGACGATTGTCACGCCGTTGTTAAGCGCCCAGAAGGAGCCTGGCGCCTCCTTCGCCGTTTTGATTATTTGCTCGTTGATACCTCCTTTGCGAGACCCAAGGAATAAGCGAATATTACCGGCAAAAAGCTCATCAGAGTGCGCTTTGTGAAGCCGTTGTAGCTCCGTTGCGCTTACAGAACCAATCCACGCCCGCCCATAATCACCCTGGTCCTCAAAATAGCCGCCGCTAAAAGCAAGGGTATCCTCAGGTATACCTTGTTCGGACGACACCAAAGCCTTGTATCGTGCAATGAGGTCTTCTTGAGCCAGATAGAAGAAACCGAGGTCAGGACCACCACCGTTGTCGTGCGCGGCCACCGAATCAACGATCTCCTGGCTCCGCAAACCCAGCGAAACTAGGCCAGCGCTGGTCATATATTCCGGGTAGGCCTCTTTGAGACTAGATATCGTCTCAGAGAGATCTGGTCTGCCGACCTTGATAAGAAGGGATGGTTCGGCAACGAAGGGTATAGAGGCCGGGACGGCGTCCCACTTCGCCTTCGGCGTTTTCTTTTCAAGATTTTCCGGGCAATGCGCTTGAATAACCACGATCTCTTCAGAGTTTACGTCTGCAAAAACGAGATCAATACCTTGATCGTTTCCACCATCGCTAGCGGCAGCTTCGAGCGCCTCGTCTTCATCGATGTTGTGGAACGTGATGGCGAACCATGCGGCAAACGCGCGGTTCCGCGTAAGTCGTCCCCGCAGAGCGAGCTCATCAACCGACGCGAAAATTTCTTTGATCTCGTTAGCCACCGATGCCTCCTGAAAGCGTTCAGGCGAACTAGATGAATTTTAGTCTCGTCGCAACCAGAATTAGAGGTTTGTGGCTGTAAGCCCGTGGTCGGTTTAGCTCACTCACGGGGCGGCCATGAGGCTCTAGCGCCCCCGTAGGACCAATCTGAATTCGTTTCTTCGGGTTTCCGAGAACAAAAGCGTGGATCTTACAAGAGAACAAAACAGCATCACGTCCGGGACAATTCCGGGACTTTCAGCGCTCATTCCGGTAATTCGGAGCTATTTTGTTCTCTTAAATGCCTTCGTTACCACTTTGGCTACTTGGGAAAAATGATTTTAAATCAATGAATTGAGTGGCGACCCCTGCAGGAATCGAACCTGCGACAACCTGCTTAGAAGGCAGGTGCTCTATCCAGCTGAGCTAAGGGGCCGTCCGGCGGTCGCGTTCAGGGAGCGCGACCGGATGCGGCAGTTCTGGACGAGAAATCTCAATGCGTCCAGGGCTGCGTGCGGGTATAGCGGAAATTATCCGGATAGGCGACAACCTGGCGGACCGGATCCTTCGGCGGGATGACGCGGTATTCGATGCCGGTGCGCTGGGCATAGGCTTCGGCCAGTTCTTGCGTTTCGAAGGTGAGTTTCACCTGCTGGCGCATGTCGCCCGAGGAGGTGTAGCCCATGATCGGATCGATCTTGCGCGGCGACTCCTGATCGAATTCAAGCACCCAGAGATGGGTCTTGGCCTTGCCGGACTGCATGGCGGTCTTGGCTGGACGATAGATTTTGGCAGACATGACGGCGCGTCTCCGGCTATGCGGGCTTCGCCCGCCTTTCATGGTCTCAATCCCGGTTGCCGGGGCTTTTGCTTCATCGCTGGAATAGCGCGAAGAGATGAATTTTGCTTATCCGCGAATCCTTGGCTTTTCAAGAAAAAAGGCGGCGTATGAGGCGCTGCCGGTCCCATCGCGTGGATGAGGCGATTCTTCGGAAACAAGGATATCGGCAGACAGGCCGGTTGCGCAATATTACCGATCGTCTCATGTTGTGATCACAAGCTGATTGCCGCGGCCAGCCCTCGGCACTATTTACGGCTCAGTCAATTTCAATGGATCTGCACGCATGATGAGACGTTCGGCGGAGTTCAATGCCCTTGTGATCGGGGCCGGCATTACGGCTTTCTTCTACGTTGCCATCAGCTACGCCCAATATATCGGCCTGCTCGAACGCGGCTGAGGAGCCTCCTCCTGATGCCCAGTTGCCCCCTCAGGGCGGACGGGCGGCCCTTCCCGATTTTATGTATACACCGACATATCAGGCGAAAACTTCGGCCAGAGCTGGATTTATGGGTTGCGACGGTGAAGTGAACCGTGTATCTCCCCGCCACGGCACGGAGTGTAGCGCAGCCTGGTAGCGCATCTGGTTTGGGACCAGAGGGTCGGGAGTTCAAATCTCTCCACTCCGACCATTCAATATCCCGATATTTTTGGATCTTTGACGGCCGCATCGCGGCTCGCACGCTTGCGCGTCGTCACTTCGCCTTCTTCGTCGTCGTGGCGCTGACGATCCTGTCGCCCGGTTTGATTCCGAATTTGCTGGCGATGCCGGCATTGAGTTCGACGACGTATTTCACCTTGCTCATCGAATCGATGATATCGCGCGAATAGGGCGTCGCGTTTTCCTTGATGTGGCGGATCGTGCCGGTGTCGTCGGCGAAAAGCATGTCGAGCGGCAGGATGGTGTTTTCCATCCACATGGTGACGCGCCGCGGCTCGTCGAAATCGAAGATCATCCCGGCATCATCGGCCATCGTCTTGCGAAACATCAGCCCGTAGGCGCGCTGATCGGGGGTCGAGGCGATCTCGACAGTGAAATGCAGCACCTTGCCCGCAGCGGTCTGGATGAGCAGCGGCTCCCTGTCGAAGCGGATCTGCTCCTGGCCAAAAGCCGGCAGCGTGACCATGAAAAAAAGCGCCAGGATGGCGCTTTTGACCGCATGAAGAAGAACGATGTCCCGCATATCAATGCGACCGGCTGGCCGGGCTCGGAACGTCGGGATGGATTTCTGCGGCCATCAGGCCCTTTTCGCCGTCGCCGAAGCGGACGAGCACCACCTGGCCGGGGCGAAGCTCCGTCAGGCCGAAGCGGCGGAGCGTCTCCATGTGTACGAAGATGTCTTCCGTGCCCTCGCCGCGTGTCAGGAAGCCGAAGCCCTTGGTACGGTTGAACCACTTGACGAGCGCACGTTCCAGCCCGCTCGTCGCGGTGACCTGCACATGTGTGCGCACCGGCGGCAGTTGCGAGGGGTGAACCGCGGTCGACTGGTCCATCGAAAGGATCTTGAACGCTTGGTAGCCGCGCTCGCGGCGCTGGATGAGGGCGACGATGCGCGTTCCCTCGAGGATCGTCTGGTAACCGTCGCGCCGCAGGCAGGTCACGTGCAGGAGGACATCCTGTATGCCGTTGTCGGGCACGATGAAGCCGAAACCCTTGGCGACGTCAAACCACTTGACGACGCCGGTGATTTCAACAAGATCGACCGCCTCTCCCGATAGCTCGTCGAGGTCGGAGTATTCGTTCGATGAAATCCTATCAGCCATTGTCGCCAGCCCCTCGAATACGCGTCACACTGTTACGGTTAACTGATTCTTGAAATCAAGATTAACATCTTGGTAACGGATAAGCGCAAGTCCTAGTTTTCGGTTATTCCCAACTGCACATTTTCCAAAGATGACTTGCCCGAAGCTGACCTCAGCTCGCCGAAAAAGACCAGCCCCAATAAAGGAGTAGATAGAATGCGTTATCTTCACACAATGGTACGCGTCAAAGACCTGGACGCCTCGCTCGCTTTTTACACCACGCTGTTCGGGCTGGAGGAGATTCGCCGCCACGAAAACGAGAAGGGTCGCTTCACCCTGGTTTTCCTGGCGGCTCGCGACGATCTCGACCGTGCACGCAGCGAAAAGGCTCCCTGCCTCGAGCTTACCTACAACTGGGACACGGAAGATTATAGCGGAGGACGCAATTTCGGCCACCTCGCCTATGAGGTCGACGATATTTACGCAACCTGCCAGAATCTGATGGACAACGGCATCACCATCAACCGGCCGCCGCGCGACGGGAACATGGCCTTCGTCCGCTCGCCCGACGGCATCTCGATCGAAATCCTGCAGAAGGGCAGCCCGCTTGCCGCCGCCGAACCCTGGGCCTCGATGGGCAATACCGGCGCCTGGTAAGGCTTTTCGCCGCAAGGCTTTTGCGAAGCTTGCGGCTTTTGCGATTTCGGATCCGGCCGGCGCCTTGACGCTTGCCGCGATCCGGCCCCGCAGGCAATCTCCTGATGACTCGAAGCGGAAGATGGCGGTTTTCGCCCGTTTTCCGCATCAACTGGAGACTGTCGCTTGCGTAACATTGAGATGCGGATGCCCCTGACGGGCGCTTTGCTGATCGCCACTTCGGTGCTGGCGCTGTCCGGCTGTGCGTCAGACAAGAAGGCGCTCGACTCTGCGGCAGCGGTTCCAGCGGAGCAAGCCGCGGTACCGCAGCTTGCTCAGGCAGCGCCTGCAAAAAATGCCCCACGCTCAATGTACTCGGACCCCCGGCTCGTCAACGTCTCCGGCGCCCAAGCCGCGCCGCAGGTCGTCGCTGAGGGTCCGAATGCCGCCGTCCCGCCGGCCGATCCGGCGACGGCAGCACCTGCCAATATCGGCGGGCTCGTGCTGCAATCGACCAGGATCAACGCGCAGGCGATGAGCATCTTTTCGGATCATCAGCCGGCGCCGCAGAACAACGGCACGTCCACCGTCATTCAGCCGGAGGCCTATGCGCCGGTTCAAGGTGCAGTACCCGCAAGAAGCAGCGTCTACAGCCAGCCGCCTGCATCGGCACAACCGGCGGAGCCGGTGCTGCCCCAGCAATCCTCGCAGAATGGCAGCACCCAGCCTGCACCCGGTCAAACGGCGTCGTTGGCGACAGACGGCAGTCCGGCCACGACGATGAACGCGCTCTACAGCGCGCCGAAGCAGAACCTGCTCGGCAGCCTTTCCGGCCTTTTGCACAAGGCTGCCCTGCCCGGCATGACGCGCATCGCGCCGAACGGGCTGCATCTCCAGAACGACAAGGTCGAGGTCAGCTGCTTCAAGCCCGAGCTGCTGAGTGTGATCAAGACGGTCGAAAGCCATTTCGGCCGCCCTGTTATCGTCACTTCAGGTTATCGCGACGAAGAGCATAACCGCCTGGTCGGCGGCGCCGACGAATCGATGCACAAGAGCTGCGAGGCGGCCGACATCCAGATCGACGGCGTGACGAAATCGGATATCGCCGCCTATATTCGCTCGCTGCCGAACCGCGGCGGTGTCGGCACCTATTGCCACACGGATTCGGTCCATCTTGATACCGGCAAAACCCGCGACTGGAACTGGGGCTGCGGCGGCAAACGCGCGCCGACGGCGACCGCAAGAGCGATCTGACGACCGCGCATTTTTCGCATGACGGTACGAAAGCGCCGCCTCGTCTTGTTAAAGAAACAACTGGCAGCCTATTGATTCAGCTTTAATAATCAGCTCTTCGAACGCACTCGGATTTCCTGTCATTTTTTTGAAAGAAAACCGAATTGCCGCTTGCGGGATTCAAAACGCCTGACTATAAGGGCGCCACCACGAAGGAAGCGCCCTTCGTCTATCGGTTAGGACACCAGATTTTCATTCTGGGAAGAGGGGTTCGACTCCCCTAGGGCGTACCACTTTCTCTCCATATTGAAGCCGTCGCATCCGCTTGCAGAAGTCTGCGCGCGGTCCTATTTTAACGGAGCCGGCCTGCGCCCTTCGTCTATCGGTTAGGACGACAGATTCTCATTCTGTAAAGAGGGGTTCGACTCCCCTAGGGCGTACCAACATCGGACAAAAATGCCTGCGTTTGACCAAGCACTTGTTTGTCTACCCCTGCGACTCACCGGAGAAGTTGCGGAGACGATATCTCAGGGATTGCATTTAACGGTTATCCTTGGAGCTTGATCGCGCTGTTTTGGCTGCATCGCCTCCCCCGCCACGTTTTTCCACAGGAGCAAAAAAATCGGCGAAAACGATGATTTTTTCGCGTCTTGGCGCTTGCGGCTTTTGAAGGTGCTGACTATAAGGGCGCCACCACGAAGGAAGCGCCCTTCGTCTATCGGTTAGGACACCAGATTTTCATTCTGGGAAGAGGGGTTCGACTCCCCTAGGGCGTACCAATTTCTTCCCTCCGAATTCCTCATCATCAGCTTTTTTGCGCGGCTGTTTTATTTTGCCGGCGCAGCATCGCAGACGCGCAGCTGGATGCGGCGGGCGCCTTGATAATGCTCGGCGCCCAGCGAACCCACCACGTGCAGGCTGGCGCCGCGTGAGTTGAGGAGAAGATTACCAAGTGGCGTATCGGCGGCGCGGAAGGCGATGCCGTCGAGCCGCGATCCGTCCATTGCCTCCATCGTCACCTTTACATGTTTCTCGCCGACCAGGCGCGCGTCGCGCACACGATGTGCCGGCACGGCAAAGAGCGGTTGTGCATGGCCGGAGCCATATGGGCCGGCGGCCTCCAGGCGGTCGATGAGTTCGAGCGTGGCGCCGCTGGCGCCGATCGCACCGTCGATCTTCAGCGTCTCGTTGGCGACGAGGTTCGCCACAGTCCTTGCCGACTTCTCGGTGAAGAAGGTCCTCAGCCTGCCGAGATCGGCGCGCTCGACCGTCAACCCGGCGGCCATGGCGTGGCCTCCGCCCTTGACGAGGATCCCCTCGTCGACGGCAGCCCGCACCATCCTGCCCATGTCGAAGCCGTTGATGGAGCGGCCCGAGCCGGTGCCGCGGCCGGAAGGATCGAATGCGATTGCAAAGGCGGGGCGTTTGAACTTTTCCTTCAGCCGCGCCGCGATCAGCCCGACGATGCCGGGATGCCATTTCTCATGGGCGGTGACGATGACGGAGGCGCCCTCGCCGTCGCCATATTCGGCGAGCGCCTCGGCTTCCGCCTCCTGCAGCATGATGGTCTCCATCGCCTGGCGCTCGCCGTTGAGCTCGTCGAGGCGCTGGGCGATCACGTCAGCCTCCCCGGCGTCGTCGAGCGTCAGCAGCCGGCTTCCGAGTGCCGCATCGCCGATCCGCCCGCCGGCATTGATGCGCGGGCCGATCAGGAAGCCGAAATGATAGGGTGTCACCGGGCCTGCGAGCCCGGCCTTGCGGAAGAGGGCTGCAAGCCCGGCATTGCTCTGGTGGCGGGCAGCGACCAGCCCCTTCACCACATAGGCGCGGTTGAGGCCCTTCAGCGGTACGACATCGCAGACCGTCGCCAGTGCGACGATATCCAGCCATTGCAAGAGGTCGAGCGCGAGGATGCGCTTGTTGCCGGCGGCGCGTAGCAGCCTCAGCGTCGCGACCAGCACCATGAAGACCACACCGGCGGCGCAAAGATGCCCCTGCCCCGAGAGATCGTCCTCGCGGTTCGGATTGACGAGCGCATGGCAGGGCGGCAGCTCATGTGTCACCTGGTGGTGATCGATGACGACGACATCGATGTTGCGGGCGGCGGCGGCGGCCAGCGCCTCGTGGCTGGTCGAGCCGCAATCGACAGTGACGATCAACCGGGCGCCGTTGTCGATCAACTGGTTGATCGCCGCCGGATTGGGGCCGTAACCTTCAAAGACGCGGTCGGGAATATAGATGTTCGCCTTGACGCCGAAATGGCTGAGGAAGCGAAACATTAGCGCCGAGGAGGCCGCGCCGTCGACGTCGTAGTCGCCGAAGATCGCAACGCTCTCGCCGCGCTCGATGGCGCTCAGGAGGCGGGTTGCCGCCTTTTCGCAATCGGTCAGCCTATGGGGATCGGGCATCAGGCTGCGGATCGTCGGATCGAGGAATTCGATCGCCTCGTCCACCGTCACGCCGCGCCCGGCCAGCACGCGAGCGATCAGATCCGGCAGGCCGTGGATCTGCGACATGGCGAGCGCCCGGTTCTGCCCGGCCTGGTCGAGCCGCGCGACCCAGCGATTGTCGAGCGCGGATTTCTCCACGCCGAGAAACGCGCGCTGTACCGGATCAACGAGATCTGCCATGCCACACTCCGCTGACTTCATCTGCTCTTTCTACAGAAGCAGCGGAGATAACATAGCGATGGATTTGCAGACACGGATTTTTACCAGAACACCGCCCAGACGATCACGGCGATGCCGCCCAGCTGCACCAGCATGACCGAAAACAGCGTTAGCAGAATGGCCCAGTTGCGGCCTTCTGTCTGCTCATCGTCGCCGTCAGGCTCATCAGGAGCCTCTTGACGAATTTCACGGTAGGTCGGCTTGAGCATTTCCTCAAGCATATCAGGACGGTCCGGCGGCACCTCGCCCGGGCAGCCATACCCTTTCCCGGCGTGGCTGTCCTTGCTCATGAAATTCTCCACGCAGACGACTCACCAATCTCCGGTTTAATTATATCAATATTTCGGTATTTGTTAATATAGACTTCCGTAAGGGGAGGTTGAAAAAATTACAGAAAAACCGCCCTGTCGAGACGGGGCGGTTCAACGGGTGTCCACACGATCGGGAGGGCTCAGCCGTCCTCTTTCGGCCGCTCGATTCGAATCACCTGCGGCTCGCCGAAGAGATAACCTTCCGACTTGATCGAGGCGACGGCCTTGCGCACCGACTCCTCCATCGTCGCATGGGTGACAAGAATGATCGTCTGGTGGTGCGACGGCGCCAGATGCTGCTTCGAGCGTTGGACGATCGATTCCAGCGAGATGTTGTTTTCGGCCATTCGGGTTGCGACGCTGGCAAAGACGCCGGTGCGGTCGAGCACGGTCAGGCGGATGAAATACCCGCCCTCGTGGCTCTGCATCTGCGCCTTGCGGTAGGGTTCCAGCGCCTTTGCGGGATGGCCGAGCACCGGCACGCGCTGGGCGCCCGGCTGGCTTTTGGCGATATCGGCAATGTCACCGAGCACAGACGAGGCTGTGGCATTGCCGCCGGCGCCGGGGCCGACCATCAGCAGTTCGCCGAGCACGTCGGATTCGATCGCCACCGCATTGGTGACGCCGTCGACCTGGGCAATGACCGAATCGACCGGCACCATGGTCGGGTGAACGCGTTGCTCGATGCCGGTATCGGTGCGCTGGGCAACGCCCAGCAGCTTGATGCGATAACCGAGCTCGGCGGCAGCGTGGATATCCTCGATCGAGATGTTGGTGATGCCTTCGAGATAGATGTCATCGGCGGCGATGCGATTGCCGAAGGCAAGCGTCGTCAGGATGGACAGCTTGTGGGCGGTGTCGTTGCCGTCGATGTCGAAGGCCGGATCGGCCTCGGCATAACCGAGGCGCTGCGCTTCCTTCAGGCACTCGGCGAAGGAAAGCCCCTCCTTCTCCATCTTGGTCAGGATGTAATTGCAGGTGCCGTTCATGATGCCATAGATGCGCGAGACGGAATTCCCGGTCAGCGATTCACGCAGCGCCTTGATGACGGGGATGCCGCCGGCGACTGCCGCCTCGAAATTCAGCAACGCGCCCTTCTCCTCGGCGATCGTTGCGAGCTCGACGCCGTGATAGGCAAGCAGCGCCTTATTGGCTGTCACCACATGGAGACCACGCTGGAGTGCGGCGCGCACGGAAACGTTGGCAGCCCCTTCGGCGCCGCCCATCAGCTCGACGAAGACGTCGATATCGCCCTTTTCAGCAAGCTCTTCCGGCCGGTCGAACCAGGTGACAGTGGCAAGATCGATGCCGCGGTCCCTCGCCCTGTCACGCGCGGAAACCGCGGTAATGGTGATCGGACGCCCGCAGGTGACGGCAAGCTCGTTGCTCTTCTGCTGGATGATGCGGACTAGCGAGGCGCCGACGGTGCCCAAGCCCGCAATGCCGATTTTGAGGGCATCTGCCATAGATTTATCCTGAAATATCTGTGTGGCGGCAGCCGCGGGACGCGGCTGCCTTAGAGTTGGATTAGCGGTGCGCGTTCAGCGAAATGACGTTGTGCATCGTTTCGTCTGCCGTCGACATGAACTTCTTGATGTTGCGCGCAGCCTGGCGGATGCGGTGTTCATTCTCGACAAGCGCCAGACGAACGTAGTCGTCGCCCTGTTCGCCGAAGCCGATGCCCGGGGCAACGGCGACGTCAGCCTTCTCGACCAGCAGTTTGGAAAACTCGAGCGAACCGAGATGACGGAACTTTTCCGGGATCTTCGCCCAGGCGAACATGGTGGCAGCCGGCGGCGGTACGTCGAAGCCGGCCTTGCCGAAGCTTTCGACCATGACGTCGCGGCGACGTTTATAGACATTGCGAACCTCAGCAATGTCGGAGCCGTCGCCGTTCAGCGCATGCGTCGCCGCCACCTGGATCGGCGTGAAGGCGCCGTAATCGAGATAGGACTTGACGCGGGTGAGCGCCGCGATCAGCCGCTCGTTGCCGACGGCAAAGCCCATGCGCCAGCCGGGCATGGAGAAGGTCTTCGACATCGAGGTAAACTCGACCGTCATATCCATTGCACCCGGCACTTCGAGAACCGACGGCGGTGGGGCGCCGTCGAAATAGATTTCCGAATATGCAAGGTCGGAGAGCACGATGATGTCGTGCTTCTTGGCGAAGGCAATGACGTCCTTGTAGAAATCGAGCGTCGCGACAAGGGCCGTCGGGTTCGAGGGGTAGTTGAGGATCAGCGCCAAGGGCTTCGGGATCGAATGCCGGACCGCGCGCTCAAGCGGCGGGAAAAAGCTTTCGTCCGGCTCCACCGACATGGAGCGGATGACGCCGCCCGCCATCAGGAAGCCGAAGGCATGGATCGGATAGGTCGGGTTCGGGCAGAGGATGACGTCGCCCGGCGCGGTGATCGCCTGCGCCATGTTGGCAAAGCCTTCCTTGGAGCCCAAGGTAGCGACCACTTGCGTATCCGGGTTGAGCTTGACGCCGAAACGGCGGGCATAATAAGCGGCCTGAGCGCGGCGCAGCCCCGGAATGCCCTTGGAAGACGAATAACGGTGCGTGCGCGGATCCTGCACGACTTCGCACAGCTTGTCGACGATCGACTGAGGAGTGGGAAGGTCGGGGTTTCCCATGCCGAGATCGATGATATCGGCACCGCCCGCTCGCGCGCTTGCCTTCAAACGGTTGACCTGTTCGAAAACATAAGGCGGCAAACGCCGGACTTTGTGAAACTCTTCCATTTCATTCCCCATGGAAAGGCGGCTTTCGGGCCGCAGTCGAAGTTCGTTCCGTCTCCCGGCGGCTGCGACACGAACTTCAGAATCGCAGCGCCGTATTCATCAGACCCAAAACACGCGGCAAATCTTTGACGGAAAGGCCGCGTAACGCGCATTATCGGGAAAATCTTGTCTTCCGATCCATCCGGAAGGCTTTGCGTCCAAATTGCCTGAAAGGCAAGGTCTATTTGGAGATTTCGGAGAGCGTCTCCGGGCCGTGTTCGGCGGCGAGACGGCGCATTTCCGCGGCCTTGGCCTGATATTCGGCCTCCGAAATCGTGCCGGCCTTGCGCCGGGCGGCGAGTGCGGTCAACTGATGCTGCAGTTCGGCCGCCTGCTCGTCACTCATCTGGACGTTGGCGGCCGTCAGCGGCGCGCCGAAATTCGGATAGCCGTCCGGCGACTTTGCCAGGCCGCCTTCGACCGCATCGCCCTTGGTGGCCGGCATGACGACGGCGGTTGGCGCCGCTCGCTTGGCGGCGGCTGCGGCCTTCTGCTCAGCCGTCAGATTGCATCCGGCAAGAGCCATCGCCGCCGCGGCGCAGATCAATGCGGTGCGGTTGAAGGTTGCGATGCGCCGAATGCCGTTCTTCGTCATGCCTCAAAATCCAGTTCTGACTGCGTCGACTGTTAAATTTGTCGCAGCCACAAAGCAATAGCATGAGCCGGCGCGGGTGGAACTTGTTTTCTCGTTCAATCACGATGTACAACGATTGGATAAAAATAGTGCTGCCGCCGGAGGAAATGGTGACCGACAGCAAGCGGGAGAATGGCGGCCAGAAGAATGGCGGCAAAGCCGGTTTCGATGCGACCGATCTCGATCCCTATCTGTTGAAGGATCCCGAGACCATGGCGATGAATTTCGCCCGGGCGCTCGAAAATCTCGGACAGGCCGCCTCGGCCTGGCTTGCGCCGCGCGAACGCGGCGAGATCAGCCAAACCGCCGTCGATCCGATGACCGACATGGTCAAGACGCTTTCCAAGGTCACCGAATACTGGATTGCCGATCCCCGCCGCACCTTCGAGGCGCAGACGCAGCTGATGTCCTCGTTCTTCGGCATCTGGATGCGCTCGATGCAGCGGATGCAAGCTACGCACATGCAGGGCGAGCCTCTGCATGCCGAGCCGGACACCCGCAAGGACAAGCGCTTCTCCGACGAAGACTGGCAGAAGAACCCGTTTTTCGATTTTCTGCGCCAGGTCTATTTCGTTACGACCGACTGGGCGGAAAAGCTGGTGTCGGAGACCGACGGACTCGACGAGCACACCAAGCACAAGGCCGGCTTCTACGTGAAGCAGATCACGGCAGCACTTTCGCCCAGCAACTTCATCGCCACCAATCCCCAGCTCTACCGCGAGACGATCGCAACCAGCGGCGAAAACCTGGTGCGGGGGATGAAGATGCTTGCCGAGGACATCGCTGCCGGAAACGGCGATCTTCGCCTTCGCCAGACCGACATGACGAAATTCGTCGTCGGCCGCGACATGGCGCTGACACCGGGCAAGGTGATCGCCCAAAACGACATCTGCCAGATCATCCAGTACGAGGCTTCGACCGAAACGGTGCTGAAGCGGCCGCTGCTGATCTGCCCGCCCTGGATCAACAAGTTTTATATTCTCGATCTCAACCCGCAGAAATCCTTCATCAAATGGTGTGTCGACCAGGGTCAGACCGCCTTCGTCATTTCCTGGGTCAACCCGGATGCGCGCCACGCCGATAAGGACTGGACGTCCTATGCCCGCGAGGGCATCGATTTCGCGCTCGAGACGATCGAGAAGGCGACCGGCGAAAAGGACGTCAACGCCGTCGGCTACTGCGTCGGCGGCACGCTGCTAGCGGCAACGCTGGCGCTGCATGCCAAGGAGAAGAACAAGCGCATCAAGACTGCGACGCTCTTTACCACCCAGGTCGATTTCACCCATGCCGGCGATCTCAAGGTCTTCGTCGACGAGGAGCAGCTGACAGCGCTTGAGGAGCATATGCAGGCGGCCGGCTATCTCGACGGCTCGAAGATGTCGATGGCCTTCAACATGCTGCGGGCTTCCGAGCTGATCTGGCCTTATTTCGTCAACAACTACCTCAAGGGCCAGGATCCCCTGCCCTTCGACCTGTTGTTCTGGAACGCCGATTCGACCCGCATGGCGGCGGCAAACCATGCCTTCTACCTGCGCAATTGCTATTTGAGGAATGCGCTGACGCAGAACGAGATGGTCCTCGACGGCAAGCCGGTGTCGCTGAAGGACGTCAAGATCCCGATCTATAATCTCGCCACCCGCGAGGATCACATAGCGCCTGCGAAGTCCGTCTTTCTCGGCAGCCAGTTTTTCGGCGGCAAGGTGGAATTCGTCGTCACCGGCTCGGGACATATCTCCGGCGTCGTCAACCCGCCCGACAAGAAGAAATATCAATTCTGGACGGGCGGCCCCGCCAAGGGCGAGTACGAGACCTGGCTCGAGCGGGCAACCGAGACACCTGGATCGTGGTGGCCGCACTGGCAGACCTGGATCGAGACCCATGACAGCAGGCGCGTGCCAGCGCGCAAACCGGGCGGCGATGCGCTGAATGCGATCGAAGAAGCCCCGGGAAGTTATGTGATGGAACGCGCCTGAGAAGGCCCAGCGCATCTCTTTTTGAGACGTCGCGAGAAACAGCGGCGCGGCGTAAATAAATTAGAAACCATAATTCGTCATCCTTGCGAGACAGTCGGAAGTCGCGAGTGGTCTAAATTCGGCCCACTTGCGCCTATACCGGCCCCGGCGAAGTGTAGTCAGTCAGTGCCGCCGGCCTGCGTAGCGAGTTTGAAAGACGAGTGTAGTATGGCGTTTGCGGTCGGGACGTTCGATGACGTCACCCCTCTTGGCGGATCTGCCTTTCGTTTGCGCGGATCTCGCGGCTTTCTTTACGGCGTCGTCGGCGCCGGATTTCTGACCTCCACATGGTTGATCGCGACCTTGGCGACAATGCACTCGGTGGCCGTGCCCGTTTCTCCGCCCGACAGATTCACGCAGGTGGCATCGGCGCCGAAGGCCAAACCGGCGATGCCCCACGAGCGGCTGATCCATGTCGGCAAGGCTGACCGGCTGGCCGCCTTCGATGCGAAGCCGAAGATGCCGCTGACGGCGAGCCTCATTCAATCCCACGCCGACAAGACTGCCGCCGCCGTAACGGCACTGGCGGCACTTACAAAACACAATCGGCTTGTCATGGCTGCCGAGCAGCCAGTCGTGGCGGCAATTTCGGACAGCGCCAAGTTCCGCAAGGATGATGTGATCACGCAGGCGCCGGTCGATGTCGCCTCGGCAGCGACGGAAGAACACGACGGCGACCGGGTCATCATTCCCTCGAAGGAGGCCGTTGCTGCTGCCGAACTCCCGGCCCTTCTGGCACTTGCCGATGCCGGATCCCGGCAGATCGCACCGGCTCCGGTCGAACCATCAGCATCTCCGGTCCGCACCGCCGCAATTCCCGCCTCGGAACCCGCACCGGTGGCCGTTGCCGCCGCCGACGACGCGCCGCCTTTCGATCTGGTGCTGACGCCCGACGAAGACTCCGTGCCGCTGCCGATGGCGCGTCCCGACGGCCTTATCGGCAAGCCGGCGCCGGTCGCCAAGGGTTCGCAGCGCGCCGGCGAACCTGCACTTGCCTACGCCCAGCCAAACTCGCCGATCGAGGACGACAAGTACGATGCAGTGCCACGCTACGACAAGCCGGTCTTCTCGCCGAAGCTGCGCGCCGGTGTGGCGATCTACGACATCGAGAACAGCACCGTCTATCTGCCGAACGGCGAGAGGCTGGAAGCCCATTCCGGTCTCGGCAAGATGCGCGACAACCCGCGTTTCGTGAATAAGAAGATGCACGGGCCGACGCCGCCGCACACCTATGCCCTCACCATGCGCGAGAGCCTTTTCCATGGTGTCGAGGCGCTGCGGCTGACCCCGCTCGAAGGCGCGGACGCCATCTATGACCGTGTCGGCCTGTTGGCCCACACCTACATGCTCGGCAAAAACGGTGATTCCAACGGCTGCGTCTCCTTCAAGGACTACCGCCGTTTCCTCGCCGCCTACAAGCGCGGTGACATCAAGCAGCTCGTGGTGGTGCCACGGCTGAACAACAAGCCCGCTTCGACGCTCGCCTCGCTGTTTTCATCGCGCAGCTAAGCAATAGGAGAGCGCGCAGCCGCTGGCGTGCCCGCGGGCGCTATTTCAACCAGGTTGCGATTCGCTCCACCGCCTCGGCGATCTCGGCTTCCGAGCCCGCATAAGACAGACGCAGGGTTCGATGTCCTTCCAGCGGATCGAAGTCGAGGCCGGGTGTTGCGGCGACGTCGATTTCCGCGAGCATGCGCTTGGCAAAACCCATGCTGTCATTGGTGAAGCGGGTGACGTCGAGATAGGCGTAGAAGGCGCCGTCCATCGGTGACGCGATCGCAAGGCCGATCTCCGGCAGGCGGCGCATCAGCAAGTCGCGGTTGGCGGCATAGCTCGCCTTATAAAGATCGAGTTCGTCGCCGGCACCGAGCGCGGCCGTGGCGGCGATCTGGGAAAGTTCGGGCGGGGAGATATAAAGGCTTTGCGCCACCCGCTCGATCGGCCGCACCAGGCGCTCCGGCAGCACCATCCAGCCGATTCGCCAGCCGGTCATGCAGTAATATTTGGAGAAGGAGTTGATGACGATCGCCTCGTCGGTCAGCTCCAGCGCGCTGGCCTCCTCGCCGGCGAAGGTCAGCCCGTGATAGATTTCATCGGAGATGAAGGCGATGGAATGGGCCGCGCAGTAGTCCGCGAGCGCTTTCAGCCCATCGCGAGCGGTCACCGTGCCGGTCGGGTTGGCGGGGCTTGCGAGCAGCACGCCTTTCAGCGTCACGCCGCTTTCCTTCTGCGCCGCCTCGAGGCTCTCAGGCGTCAGGGTGAAGTGGGTCTCGGCCGTTACAGGCACTTCGACAACCTTCAAGCCAAGCGCGCCGAGGATATTGCGATATGCGGGATAACCAGGCCTTGCGATCGCCACAGCATCGCCGGCATCGAAGAGCGACAGGAAGGCGAGGTTGAAGCCGGCCGAGGAACCGGTGGTGATGGCGATCCGCTTGGGATCGATCTCCAGGCCGTGGCGATCCTTATAGTGCCGGGCAAGTGCCGATTTCAGCAGCGCCGTTCCCAGCGCATCGGTATAACCGATCCGGCCTTCGGCAAGAGCTGCGCGCGCTGCTTCAAGGGCAGCCTGAGGGGCGGGATGCGAGGGCTGACCGACCGCCATCGAGATAACGGGCTGGCCGGCCGCCCGCCTTTTCGTCGCCTCCGCCAGGACGTCCATGGCATGAAATGGCTCGACTTCGCTGCGTTTCGATATGGAAAACAAGATCGCTTCTCGCTCGGCTACTTCACTGACGGCCTGACAATTGCCGCATTAATCGGCTCATCACAATCCCGCGAGGGTCACGCTGGGATGAAAATTCCTGTTTGAGCAGAACACAACGCACCGTACCTTGACGCGACGCACTCAAGTCCATAACCCGGCGACGGTCTTTTCGACAGAGAGACGACCACATCGCCGTTGACGAGGATATCATGGCCTTTCTTCCGAAAACCTTCACCGCACTGGCACTTGCCGCATCGATCGCCCTTCCGTTTCCGGCGGCAGCGCTCGACGACCAGCAGAAGAAGGAGTTCGGCGAATTCATCAAGCAATACCTGATCGAGAATCCCGAGATCATGCTCGATGTTCAGGATGCGCTGCAGAAGAAGCAGGAAGCCCAGCGGCTGGTGAAGGCCAATATGGCGATCGACGAGAACACGGCCGCGATCTTCGATTCGAAGAACGACGTCACCCTCGGCAATCCCAAGGGCGATGTCACCGTCGTCGAATTCTTCGATTACAATTGCAGCTACTGCCGTCACGCGCTTCCCGACATGCAGGCGATGCTCAAGAAGGACAAGAACGTTCGTTTCGTGCTCAAGGAGTTTCCGATCCTCGGGCCGGATTCGGTCGCAGCCCACAAGGTGGCCGACGCCTTCCGCAAGCTGGCGCCGGAGAAATATGCCGATTTCCATGTCGCGCTTCTCGGCGCCGAAGGCCGCGCCTCCGACGAAACGGCGATCGCGGTTGCAGCTTCGCTCGGCGTCAGCGAGAACAAGATTCGCGCCGAGATGGCAAAGAGCCCGAATGATGGTGTCGTCCAGGCGACCTACCAGCTCGCCTCCAGTCTCGGCATCAGCGGCACGCCGTCCTATGTGATCGGCAACGAACTGGTGCCGGGCGCCGTCGGGCTCGACGATCTCGAAGCCAAGGTCAAGAATATGCGCAGCTGCGGCAAGACCGCCTGCTGAGCAAGTGAGCCGCCAGCCGGCCGCCCATCAAATCGCCAAAATCGAAGCGTTTCGACCATGTGGACAAATGTGGCGTGATTCCGCTGGCCAATCCGTAAGGGCTTTCATTCAGCCTTCACGGAGTCTATAGGTTGCCGTCGTACATTTTACGGAACATTCGATGACGCAAACGATTTTCGTCCTGAACGGCCCCAACCTGAACATGCTGGGCAAACGAGAGCCCGGCATTTATGGTGGCAAGTCGCTGAAGGACATCGAAGCGGACTGCAAGGCCGCCGGCCGCGAACTCGGCTTCGACATCGATTTCCGTCAGAGCAATCACGAAGGTACGCTTGTGGACTGGTTCCATGAGGCCGACGAAAAGGCCGTCGGCGTTGCCATCAACGCAGGCGCCTATACGCATACTTCGGTCGCGCTGCATGATGCGATCCGCGCTATTTCCATTCCCGTCATTGAACTCCACATATCCAACGTTCATGCGCGGGAAGAATTCCGCCATAAGTCGATGATTGCGCCGGCATGCAAGGGCGTGATTTGCGGCTTCGGGCCTCATAGCTACATCCTGGCGCTTCATGCGCTGAAGAACATCACGGCATAAGAATAAGACAGGGCAACACCATGGCTGAAAAGAAATCGGGTATCGATCAGGCACTGATCCGCGATCTCGCCAATATCCTCAACGAGACGGATCTGACGGAGATCGAGGTCGAGCAGGACGACCTGCGCATTCGCGTTTCGCGTGCAGGCACGCCGCAATATGTCCAGGCGCCGATCGCAGCGCCTGCCTATGCCGCAGCCGCCGCTCCGGCAGCAGCAACTGCGCCGGCCGCCGCTCCCGCCCGCAATCCCGCCAATGTCGTCAGTGCGCCGATGGTCGGCACCGTCTACATGGCGCCGGCTCCCGGCGCGCGTGCCTTCATCGAAGTCGGCGCGACAGTCAAGGAAGGCCAGACGCTGATCATCATCGAAGCGATGAAAACGATGAACCAGATCCCCTCGCCGAAGTCGGGCAAGGTGACCGAGATCCTCGTCGATGACGGACATCCCGTCGAATACGGCCAAGCCCTCGTCGTCATCGAATAGGCCCATGCCCATGATTTCGAAAATCCTCATCGCCAATCGCGGGGAAATCGCCCTTCGCGTGCTTCGGGCCTGCAAGGAGCTCGGCATCGCCTGCGTCGTGGTTCATTCCACCGCCGACGCCGATGCCATGCATGTGCGGCTTGCCGACGAAAGTGTCTGCATCGGCCCGCCCTCCTCGCGCGAGAGCTATCTCAATATCCACCAGATCGTCGCCGCCTGCGAGATCACCGGCGCCGACGCCGTGCATCCGGGCTACGGCTTTCTGTCGGAGAATGCCAAGTTCGCGGATATTCTCGAAGCCCACGGCATCACCTTCATCGGGCCGACGGCGGATCATATCCGCATCATGGGCGACAAGATCACCGCCAAGACGACGGCGCTGGAACTCGGCATTCCCGTCGTTCCGGGCTCGGACGGCGAAGTGAAGACCGAAGAGGATGCGCTGAAGACGGCTGCTGAAATCGGCTATCCCGTGCTGATCAAGGCAACGGCCGGCGGCGGCGGACGCGGCATGAAGGTCGCCAAGAGCGAGGCCGACGTGATCGAGGCCTGGTCGACGGCGCGCACCGAAGCGGCGGCCGCCTTCGGCAACGATGCCGTCTATATGGAAAAATATCTCGGCAAGCCGCGGCACATCGAAATCCAGGTGTTCGGCGACGGCGAAGGCAATGCCATTCATCTTGGCGAGCGCGACTGCTCGCTGCAGCGGCGCCACCAGAAGGTCTGGGAAGAGGCGAATTCGCCGGCGCTCAACGTCGAGCAGCGGATGAAGATCGGCCAGGTCTGCGCCGACGCCATGAAGAAGCTGAAATATCGCGGCGCCGGCACGATCGAATTCCTCTACGAGAATGGCGAGTTCTATTTCATCGAAATGAACACCCGCCTGCAGGTGGAGCATCCGATCACGGAAGCGATCACTGGCATCGACCTCGTGCACGAGCAGATCCGCGTCGCCTCCGGCGGCGGTCTTTCGGTGACCCAGGATGAAGTGCATTTTTCCGGTCATGCCATCGAATGCCGCATCAATGCCGAGCACCCGCGCACCTTCGTGCCCTCGCCCGGCACGATCACGCATTTTCACGCCCCGGGTGGTCTCGGCGTACGCATCGATTCCGGTGCCTATCAGGGCTACAAAATCCCGCCTTATTACGACAGCCTCATCGGCAAGTTGATCGTGCACGGTCGCACGCGCGTCGAATGCATGATGCGGCTGCGCCGGGCACTCGACGAATTCGTCGTCGACGGCATCAATACGACGCTGCCGCTGTTCCAGGATCTCGTCTCCAACCAGGATATCGCCAACGGCGACTACGACATCCACTGGCTGGAAGACTACCTCGCCAACACACCGGCGGCATAGGGCGGGAATGGCAGGATCGCGCAGGAAGTCACCAGGCATCACCCCTGAAATCCTCCTGCGCGCCTATTCCATCGGCCTCTTCCCGATGGCCGAATCCGCCGACGACCCGGAAATTTTCTGGGTCGAGCCGGAATTGCGCGGCGTGCTGCCGTTCGACGATTTCCACGTGTCGAAGAGCCTTGCCAAGACGGTGCGCCGAAAACCCTTCGAGATCCGTTTCGATTACGCTTTCGATCAGGTGATAGCGGCTTGCGCGGAAGAGACCTCCGGGCGCCCAAGCACCTGGATCAACAGAACGATCAGATCCCTTTACTCGACGCTGTTCGACATGGGCCATGCCCATACCGTCGAAGCCTGGGACGGCGATGATCTGGTCGGCGGTCTCTACGGCGTCTCGCTGGGCTCGGCCTTCTTCGGCGAAAGCATGTTTTCGCGGCGAACGGATGCCTCGAAAATCTGCCTCGTGCATCTGGTCGAGCGGCTGCGGGAAAAAGGTTTCACCCTGCTCGATACACAATTCACCACCGAACACCTGAAGACGTTCGGAGCGATAGACGTTCCGAAGGCCGATTATGCCAATATGCTTGCCACGGCGATGGAGTCGCCACACCTTAAGTTTTAAGCTCCGAAAGATCAGGCGCCGGCGGTTAGCCGGATGCCGCGGCGCCCGGCAGTCGAGTTTATTTGCTCGGAGTCCCGGCGCTCAACAGCGCCCGGACCAATGCCGCCTGGCTGCGGACGCCTGTTTTGTCGAAGATGCGCTGCAACTGGGTGCGCAACGTGTTGACACTGACCCCAAGCTGATCGGAGGCGGCGGCGAGGTCGTGGCCATCGACGATCAGGCGAGCAAGCCGGGTCTGCGCCGGCGAGAGGCCGAAGACCTCCCGCGCGCTCGCAATCCGACGCACCACCGTCTCGGCGTCGTCGAAGGAAACCAGCGCCTTGCCGTCCTCGAGCAGGACCCAGCAGTAGAGCGGAATCCCCGCCGCGTCCTCGCCGAGCGCCACCGACCAGGCCTGCTTCGGCGCGATGTTCAAAGGTCTCTGGCTCTGCAACTCATGGAATGCCAGGCGCACCGCCTCGCGCAGCGCGACGTCGCGATCACGCCGCCGGGCGCGCAAGCGGCCGGCAGCGGCGACGAGCCCCGGATGGCCGCGAATCCGTTCCCGCGCCAGCCGGTTCGTCCAGAGGATTTTTGCATCCGCGTCGACCTCGATCAGCGAGCATCTCGCCTCCTCGACGCTGCTCTCCATCATTACCATGCAGCCGATCTTCCAGGCGCCGCCGATCCGGTGAAGTATCCGCAGTTGGCGCTTGCGATCCTCGCCGGTGTCGCTGCCGATCTGATCGAAGGTCACCCAGGCCATGTTGGCGTCAACGACGATGTTGACTTTTTCCCAGCGGACGCGCCCCTCGAAGGCGTGTTTCTCCGGGAATCGCTCCACGATCTTCTTGATCCGCGCCGCGATCGGGTCCCAACCTTCGTCCACCCGGACGCCCAGCGAGGCGAAGGCTTCCATCCGCCGGGTCTGCGGCGACTGCATCCAATGGCTCGCCAGCGCCTCGAAGTCCCGCTGCAGCCAGGCCTCGGTTTCGGCGCGGATCACCGCCATGATCGACGCCCGGTCAGCCTCGCTGTCGTCCATCTCCCGTTCCCCAGTGACAAGGGATCGCAGCATAGCATGATCGGTCTGTCTGACCATGACGACGCCTCATGCCTTGATGACGCCAGCCAGAAACAGCGTCACGCCGGCGGTCGTTGCGATCAGGCCGAGTAACCGAAGCCCCAAGGGCGGCGGCAGGGTGATCTGATTTCGGTAGTATCGGCCCTCGGCCGCGGCGTCCATCTGTGTGGGGCGGCGGTGGTTCGGCATGTGAGCAGCGACGAGACTCTGAAGATCCATTTGATGCCTCCTGGTTCGGGGCTTCATCTGAAACATTCTCGCACGCATCCGAGCCGTACCCTGTCATGCAGGCGGACGACATCGGGCTCAGAAGATCACGCTTGCCGCTGGGCCTCCCTTTGCACGAAGTAAGGAAATCGAAGACGTCATTGCGATCGTCACGAAGCACCTGCAGTTCGACGAAGGGAAGGTCTGGCGCGTTGGCGGGACGCTTTTTAGCGGGCTGTCGCCTTGGTGCCGTCAGGAGCCGGGACGTCCGAGTTTGCCTTGCAGTCCTTCAGCCAGACGTCGTAGATCGGGTGTTCGACGGCGTTAAGGCCCGGGCTGGCGGCGAACATCCAGCCGGTGAAGATGCGGCGGATCTTGCGGTCGAGGGTGATCTCGTCGACCTCGACGAAACCGTCGATCTTCTGTGCTTCGGCCTGGTCGCGCGAATAACAGGCCTTCGGCGTCACCTGCAGCGCGCCGAACTGAACCGTCTCGTTGACATAGACGTCGAAGGTGGTGATACGGCCGGTGATCTTGTCGAGGCCGGAGAAGACGGCTACCGGATTTTCGATGCGTGCGGCATTCGCCGCAACTGGCGGAAGCAAGGCCGAGAGCGCCAGCAGCGATCCGGCGGCACGCAGCACCCTGTTCCGCGTGAAGAGCTTCATGTGTACCCGTCTCCAGACATTCTTCGTTCGCAGCCGCGGTCAAGCGCGGCCAACCTGCGGGTAAAGGTCAATTGTGGCCAAAAGCCGGGTTTGGGATTGCCCCGGTCGAGCTGTCTCAGTTGCCCGGCGTCCAGGCGTCGTAATCGCCGGTGACGCGGGGACGCTCACCCGGAGCGGCAATGGAGCCAGGCGGACGGTAAGCCTGCGCAGAACCGGTGAAATTGGGGCGATGCGCTTTCTGCCATTCCTTGGCGACGTAGTTTTCCTTGGACGGGGGAACGTCGGTACGGTGATGCATCCAGCCATGCCAGCCCGGTGGAATGGCAGAGGCATCGGCATAACCCTTGTAGATCACCCAGCGCTTCGGCAGACCGTAGGAAGACATGCCGCCTTCGTAATAGACGTTGCCGAATTCATCCTCGCCGACGCGCTTGCCGAAACGCCAGGTCGCAAAACGCGTGCCCATCGTCTGACCGTTCCACCAGGTAAAGGTCTGAACCAGAAGATTCCACATGTCTTTTCCTTGTGCCCGCCAGATGCGAGCCAAACCAGAATTCGTTTTCTCGCTTATGCCGTTGCCAAGCCGAATTGTCCAGCGATTCCACGATAAGCACCGGTCATTTCAAAGCCATCTTGAAGCCGAGATGCGAGGGCTTGAAACCCAGTCTTTCATAGAAACGATGGGCATCCTTGCGGATCGCATTCGAGGTCAACTGCACCAATCGCACGCCGCGGCCTTTTGCCTCGGCAATGGCGAATTCGATCATCCGTGCGCCGATCCCCTGCCCGCGCATATCGGCCCGGGCCTGCACCGCCTCGATGATCATCGCCGAGGAACCGCGGCCGGTCAGCGAGGTCGTCACCATCATCTGGAAGGTGCCCACGACCTCACCGCCGCACTCCGCGACATAAAGCGCCTGGTCGGGCGAAGCCTCGATGGCTGCGAAGGCCCTGAGATAATCGGCAAAGGCGTCGGGATCGATCGTATCGCCATGACCACCGAGCGCATCGGCTGCGAATAGAGCCACCAGAGCCGGCAGATCCTGCGGCCGCGCTTGGCGAACGACAATGTCGGACAACGCGGACGCCTTGGACTCAATTCCCTTCGAGCGGTTTTTCGAAAATCAGCGTGGGAATGCCGGATTGCCCGGCCCCGCCATTCTCGTTGCGTCCAACCTCGGTGAAGCCGTGCGCGTGATAGAAGGCGATCGCTGCCACGTTCTGCGGCTCGACTTCGAGACGCATGATTTCCGCGTCCGGGAAGCAGCTTTCGAGTTCGGCGAAGAGATCGCGGCCGATGCCCTGGCGTTGCAGCGCCGGCCTGACATAGAGAAGATGCAGCATGACTGTCTTCGCCAGCTCAGGCGACATCGCCGCATACCCCATGCCGCCGATAGTGCGGCCATCGTCGGCAACGAGGAATTCAGCGTCCTTTCGCACCAGGCGCGTCTTCAGTGCGGCGAGAGAAAAGAGCTGGGTGGTGAGCTCATCCACCCTGGCCCTGCCATGCAGACCGTCATAGGTGGCGTGAAAGCTCTCTACCAGCAGGACGCGGACCTTTTCCAAGTCACGCTCGCCGGCCGTGCGGACGAAATACACCGCTTATTCCTCGATGCCGAGCTTCGCCTTGACGAGCGCCTGGACGGCCTGCGGATTGGCCTTGCCACCGGTCGCCTTCATCACCTGGCCGACGAACCATGCGGCCAGGGTCGGCTTCGCCTTGACCTTTTCCACCTGATCGGGATTGGCGGCAATGATCTCGTCCACGGCCTTTTCGATCGCGCCTGTATCCGTCACCTGCTTCATGCCGCGCGCTTCGACGATCTCGGCGGGATCGCCGCCCTCGCTCAGCACGATTTCGAAGAGGTCCTTGGCGATCTTGCCGGAAATGGTTCCAGCCTTGATGAGATCGATGATGGCGCCGAGCTGGACCGGCGAAACCGGTGTCTGCTCGATATCCTTGCCGGTGCGGTTCAGCGCGCCGAGCAGGTCGTTGATCACCCAGTTTGCCGCCATCTTGCCGTCACGGCCTGCAGCCACCGCCTCGAAATAATCGGCGATCGCCTTTTCGGAGACGAGCACCGAGGCGTCGTAGATCGACAGACCGAGTTCGCGCACGAAGCGCTCCTTCTTGTCGTCAGGCAATTCCGGCAGATCGGCTGCGAGCGCGGTGACGAAGGCATCGTCGAATTCGAGCGGTAGCAGGTCCGGATCGGGGAAATAGCGATAGTCGTGCGCATCCTCCTTGGAGCGCATGGAGCGCGTCTCGCCCTTGTTTGGGTCGAAGAGCCGCGTCTCCTGATCGATCTTGCCGCCATCCTCCAGAATACCGATCTGACGGCGGGCTTCGTATTCGATCGCCTGGCCAATGAAACGGATGGAGTTGACGTTCTTGATTTCGCAGCGCGTGCCGAAATCTTCGCCCGGACGGCGGACGGAGACGTTGACGTCGGCACGCATCGAACCTTCGTCCATGTTGCCGTCGCAAGTGCCGAGATAACGCACGATCGAGCGCAGCTTGGTCATATAGGCCTTGGCCTCGTCGGACGAGCGCATGTCGGGCTTGGAGACGATCTCCATCAGCGCGACGCCGGAGCGGTTCAGATCGACATAGGACATGGTCGCGTGCTGGTCGTGCATCGACTTGCCGGCATCCTGCTCCAGATGCAGGCGCTCGATGCCGATCTCGATATCCTCGAACTGGCCCTGGCGGTCCGGCCCGAGCGAAATGACGATCTTGCCCTCGCCGACGATCGGATCCTTGAACTGCGAGATCTGATAGCCCTGCGGCAGGTCGGGATAGAAATAGTTCTTGCGGTCGAAGAGCGAGCGCTTGTTGATCTGGGCTTTGAGGCCGAGACCGGTGCGCACGGCCTGCCTGACGCATTCCTCGTTGATGACCGGCAGCATGCCGGGCATGGCGGCATCGACCAGCGAGACATTCGAATTCTGCGGCTTGCCGAATTCCGTCGAGGCGCCGGAGAAGAGCTTCGAATTGGAGAGCACCTGGGCATGGACTTCCAAGCCGACGATGACTTCCCAGTCGCCGGTGGCGCCGGGGATGAAGCGTTTCGGATCAGGCGTGCGGACGTCGACAAGGGTCATCTGATACTCTTTGCAGGCTGTTCTTTTCCATTCGTGAGGTAAAGGAAATGGCGTGCCGGTGCAAGGCTTTCGCGGAATCGCATGGCAGTTGCCGCCGGCCGCTTCTGCCCGCAGAGAAAGGCCGCTTTGCACCAGGAGCGGCCATGCATTTCATGGACACGAACCGATGGACAAGAGTTTCGACCGCCCCGATTGTCGATACCATAGTGATCTCTATCTTCAGTAAAAATACCTTGGACCGAAAGCTCCCATGGGAAGACTGAAGGAAATCGTGGTTGATTGCGACGTCCCCTCACGGGTTGCTCGTTTCTGGGCGGCTGCGCTCGATGGTTATGAAGTGATGCCTTATGACGATGATGAGTTGGCCCGCCTCGCCGCGATAGGACTGACGCCCGACACGGACCCGACCGTGATGGTCGATGGTCCCGGAACACGCCTTTGCTTCCACCTTCGCCAAGGAGAACGTCCAGCCCGCAACCGTGTTCATCTCGATATCGCCGCTGACGATCGGGAGAAAGAAGTGAAACGGCTCTTATCCCTCGGCGCGACATTGGTGCGCGAGACGGATGCTTACTGCGTATTGAATGATCCCGAAGGCAATAATTTTTGCGTCACGTCCGATTATCTGCCATAGGCTTAACCGCATCCGGCGGCATTTGTCAGAATTCCTGCCCGTATCCGCCCTTACCGTCCGAAACCAGCGTTTTCGTCAGCCCGACCGAGGGCACGTCGCGGTCGAGCTTCGGATTATAGGCGACCGAGAGCCAGTGGATGCTGTAGCCGTGTTTCCGGAAGAAGCCGATCGCCTCGTTGTTGCCGGAATGGGTCTGCATCGCCGCCTTCTCGAAACCTCGATCAGCGATCTCCTTTTCGATCCGCTCAAGGAGGGCGGAGCCCAGCCCCTGGCGGGCGAAGACGGGATCGATCCAGAAATCCGAGATGGTTTCGTCCAAACCCTCGCGCGCCGCCCAGCCTGCGACCTGGCCATTCTGCTCGACGACGGTGATGGTCAGCCAGTCGTTTTCCACGAAGTTGCGAAAGGCGTTGCGGGCTGCATCGATCATCGCGTGCGATTCGCCGATCGCCGCCATCGCCTTTTGCCAGGCCCTCAGCCCGATCTCGCTCAATAGCACCGCTTCGCCGTCGCGGGCATTGCGAATGTGGATCAACGACACCTCCGCGTTATCCCGCAACTAGACCATTGAGTCGCCGAATTTACCAGTACCCCCCTGGGGGATGATGGCTGGAAACTGCGGTACTCGACCGGTTTGATCGGCAAGCACGGTCTTGACCGCCATTTCCGCGCTGAATAAAAAACCTTATCGAGGTGTTTTATGTTGAGCCTGTCACAGACCCGGTAAAGGCCCTGCCCGCAAGTCCGCTTGCGCGCAAGGGCCCGAAAAAAACGAAGCCCTGACGTTCGAAAGAGCGCCAGATCGTTTTTGTGCGCCCTGCAGGGCGCGATACCGGATCTCAACACATGGACATTTCCCGCACGGAGCAGCGCATCCTGCATCTCATGGCCCAAGGCGGCCGCATCGAAATTTCTCGCGACGACGACAGGAAGATCGAGGCAGTCAGCTGCTTCACCCGCGACGGCTGGCTCTATCCCGGCGTCGATCTCGATCTCTTTCGCAGGCTGAAGCGGCTGAGAGCGATCAAGTCCTCCAGCGGCCAGCCCTACCGGATCACCGAAAGAGGACTGAGCTTGGTCAGGGCGCAATTGAACAACAGGTAATGCACTCAGCCACCCTGACTACGCTCGAACCGGCGCGGTCAGGGTGTCGTCTCAAGCCTTTGCGGAAAGTTCCGACCGCATCGCCGACCATTCGTCGGCCATCGTGCCCGTGCCGCGCGTCTTGCCGGCTCGGCGATACCAGTAATCGGCATTCCAGTCGTCGCCCTCGATGCGATGGCAAAGCGCATGGCCCCAGTCGAACGGCTGTTGACCTTCGTGGCGCTGGCAGATTTCGTGTACCGCCTGCCAATCCGCGCCCATGGTGAAACCGGCGGCAGCAAGACTGTCGATTGCCTCGATCAATCGCGCAAGATCAATGCTCGCCATAAGCTCCTCCTGGTTCCCGTTATCGATCAGCCAGCCGCTTCTTAAGATGCACCTTTTCGAGGTCGACGCCGCTCGTGGAAGAGCCGGATCGTTGGATTCGTTACCACCACTTCGCCGGCGTAAACCGGCCGGCTGCCTGCTCGATGACGTGGGCGGTCTTGAAAAGGGTTTCCTCGTCGAACGGCTTGCCGATCAGTTGCAGCCCGAGCGGCAGGCCCTTCTGGTCGACGCCAGCGGGCACGGCGATGCCCGGCAGGCCCGCCATGTTGACCGTCACCGTGAAGATGTCGTTCAGATACATCTTCACCGGATCGGAAGCGAGGTTCTCATCGGCGACGCCGAAGGCAGACGACGGTGTTGCCGGTGTCAGGATGGCATCGACGCCGGCGTCGAAGGCGAGTTCGAAATCGCGCTTGATCAGCGTCCGGACCTTCTGGGCGCGGATGTAATAGGCATCGTAATAACCGGCCGACAACACATAAGTGCCGATCATGATGCGGCGCTTGACTTCCTTGCCGAAGCCGGCGGCGCGCGTCTTCTCGTACATGTCGACGATATCCTTGCCGTCGACGCGCAAGCCGTACCGGACGCCGTCGTAGCGCGCCAGGTTCGAGGATGCCTCGGCGGGAGCGACGATGTAATAGGCCGGAAGGGCGTATTTGGTGTGCGGCAGCGAGATGTCGACGATTTCGGCGCCGGCATCCTTCAGCCAGGCGATGCCCTGGCGCCAGAGGGTCTCGATTTCCTCAGGCATGCCATCGACACGGTATTCGTTCGGAATGCCGATCCTCATGCCCTTCAGCGACTGGCCGAGAGCTGCCTCGTAATCCGGCACCGGCAGATCGACCGAGGTCGTGTCCTTGGCGTCGACGCTTGCCATCGACTTCAAAAGGATTGCGGCGTCGCGCACGTCGCGGGCGATCGGGCCCGCCTGGTCGAGCGAGGAGGCGAAGGCGACCGTGCCCCAGCGCGAGCAGCGGCCATAGGTCGGCTTGATGCCGACGGTGCCGGTGAATGCGGCCGGCTGGCGGATCGAGCCGCCGGTATCGGTCGCGGTGGCGCCGGCGCAAAGATGCGCGGCGACGGCTGCTGCTGAGCCGCCGGAGGAGCCGCCCGGAACGAGCTGCTGGTTGGAGCCCGCAGCACGCCAGGGATTGATCACCGGGCCGTAGTGCGAGGTTTCGTTGGACGAACCCATGGCGAATTCGTCCATATTAAGCTTGCCCAGCATGACGGCGCCGTCATCCCAGAGGTTCTGCGTGACGGTCGATTCATAACGCGGCTCGAAACCGTCGAGAATGTGGCTGCAAGCCTGGGTGTGCACACCGACGGTGGCGAAAAGATCCTTGATGCCGAGCGGAATGCCCTCGAGATCGCCTGCCTTGCCGGCAGCGATACGCTCGTCGGAGTTCTTCGCCATGACCCGGGCGAGATCGGGCGTGACCTTTATATAGGCATTCAGATGAGCATTGGCCGCATCGATCGCCGAGATATAGGCCTCGGTCAGTTCGAGTGCGGTGATCTCCTTGGCGCGCAGCTTCTGGCGGGCTTCGGCAATGGTCAGGCTGGTGAGTTCGCTCATCGTATTTTCGCTTCAGATCTGGAAATGGCAACAGGGTCGGAAAGAGGCGTTGAGCCCTATTCGACGACTTTCGGCACCAGGAAAAAATTGTGGTCGGTGACGGGCGCATTGGCGACGATATCGGCGGCCTTGCTGCCGTCGGTCACCGCATCGGTCCGCTTCTTCATCGCCATCGGGGTGACGGATGTCATCGCCTCGACGCCATCGACATTGACTTCGGAGAGTTGCTCGACGAAGCCGAGGATGCCGTTCAGCTCGCCGACCATGCGATTTGCCTCGTCTTCGGAGACGGCAATGCGGGCAAGGTGGGCAACGCGCTTCACGGTGGCAAGGTCGACGGACATGGCATTCTCCGGATAGGATTTTTCCTACCCGCTATAAAGGCCATGTCCGCCCGGTGCAACGGGATTTCGTCAGATCGACAGGCTCTCGGCGGGCTTCAGCGCCTTCACATCAGTCTCAGATCCTTCCATGCCGGCAACGAATTTATCGGCCGTCTGCTCGATGATCGGGAAGGTACCGTAGTGGCAAGGGATCGCGGTCTTGAAGCTGAAATAGCGCCGGCAGGCAAGGGCTGCCACGGCGCCGCCCATGGTGAAGCGGTCGCCAATCGGCACGAGGCCGATATCGGGCTGGTGCAATTCATTGATCAGCGCCATGTCGGAAAAGATGTCGGTGTCGCCCATGGCAAGGATCGAGGCTTCGTCGTCGAAATGCAGCATCAGGCCGTTGGCGTTGCCGAGCGCATGCGAGACGCCGTCCTCGGTGATATGCGCGGAGGAGTGCAGCGCATTGGTGAAGGTCGCCGAGAAGCCGCCGAGCGCGATCGTGCCGCCGGTATTGCCCATCTCGATCTTGTCGACGCCCCTGGAGCCGAGCCAGGCGGCGAGATCGGCATTGGCGAGAACGACGGCGCCGGTTTCCTTGGCAAGCGCCACGGTATCGCCGACATGGTCGCCATGGCCATGCGTCAGCAGGATATGGGTGACGCCTGCCGAAACATCCTTCATATCCTGGCCGGAAAAGGAGGCGTTATGGCTGAGGAATGGGTCGAGCAGGATTTTCGCCTTTCCAGTCTCGATGCGGAAGGCGGAATGGCCGAGCCAGGTGATCTTCATGAAATGTCTCCTTTATTACGCAATGCAAAAGCGGGTTTCGATGGGAAATCCGGATGATCTTGGCCGGATCGGCCTCAATCTCAATCCGCATCTCAATCAGGGAATTGGAGCATGACGTCGTCCGAAAACCGTTCACACTTTTCGGCATCATGCTCTAAGGACATATCTTATGCGGCCGCAAAGAAAAGCAGCGGCGACTTCAATTTCTTTTGACGGGATGAAATGGCGATGACGGTGCTGACGATCGAGGAAATGGCCGAGACGCTTGCCCCGCGGCAGGCGATTGCCGGCCTCGATCTCGGCACCAAGACGATCGGGCTTTCGATGTCCGATCTCGGGCGGCGTTTCGCCACGCCCCGCACGCTGATCCGGCGCGTTAAGTTCACCATCGATGCCCAGGCGCTGCTGGATTTCGCGGCAGCGGAAAAGGTCGCAGGCTTCGTCATCGGCCTGCCGATGAATATGGACGGATCGGTGGGTCCGCGGGTGCAGGCAACGCGCGCCTTCGTGCGTAACATGGAGCAGAAGACAGCCCTGCCCTTCGTCTATTGGGACGAACGGTTATCGACGGTGGCGGCCGAGAGGACGCTGCTTGAAATGGACGTGTCGCGCGCCAAGCGGGCCGAACGGATCGATTCGGCCGCGGCAAGCTTTATCCTTCAGGGCGCGCTCGACAGGCTTTCCTTGCTGGCAAGGTCGGAAGACGAATTCAGCTGACGCGCCTTCCACCAGGCAATGATCGATTGGCGTTTCCGGAAGCCCATGATGGCGAAGACGACAAGGCTGTCGACTGCGATCGCGCGGGCAACGAGCGGCGGGATGCTCTCCGGCGGAATTCCCAATACCTCGCCATACAGCTGGAACGTCAGGTCATGCACCTGCCGCGTCAACATGAAAATGCCGAAGCTCATGTCGTAATAAGAGAGCCAGTACCATCCGCCCAGAAAGACGATAGGGCCGGCCCAGAAGACCAGAAACCACCTCATGCGGCCTCTCCTCCATGCTTGCGCGAGACGGGCAGATCGAGGGAGACCAACCAGGTCGACAATGCCATGGCGCAAAGCACCAGCGTCGGAATTGCGATATCCAGCGCCAGCACTGCGAAAAACATCATCGCCGTTACGAAAAACAAGGCTTTGGCGATTTTGGTTCCCATGGCGTCAACTCGGGGCTCTACTCATTCCATCTCTGCTCGCCACCACACTGTCGGGTTAACTGCGGCCAGGCAACGTAAACCATTTGTTAAGGTTAACGCGGCAGCCGCCCCTGTGGATAAGACAGGTATTAGCCGTAGACGCCGCGCACGACGCGCTTCAGCGCCATCGCCGCCTTCTCCCAATCCTTTGATGTCTTCAGCGACAGACCGGCGCACTGCCCGCCGGCCGAGGCGGCAAGCACGAGGTGCTGGATCGCAGCGATGACGACGGCGTTGACGGCTGTTGCATCGACGCCCTTCGGCGGCGTCAGCGAGCCGCGCATGCGCTCCAGCCAGAGAGCCAGCGCCTTCGAACGCGCTTCCGACAGCCGCCTCACCTGCTCGGTGTTTTCCGATATTTCCCAGGCGAGGATGCGGCGCATCAGCGGATCGTTTCTCAAGGCGTCGAGAAGGAGAAGCGACAGCCGCTCCATCAGGTCGCCATAGGTGAGCAGGAACATGCCGCCGGCGTCTTCCGGAATGCGATCCTTCACCCATGTGCCAAGATCGGCGCCGATCGCCTCGACCAGTCCGTCGAGACCACCGTAATAGCGATAGATCAACTGCTTGTCGCAACCGGCGCGGCGCGCGACCGCATTGATGCCGAAATTCTGGAAGCCTTCCTCGGCCAGCAGGCCTTTGGCGCCGGCAAGGATTGCCCGCTCGGTGGCGCCGCGATCACGCACGCGTCGTTCCGGCTCGCCGCCGGGCTCGGACGAAATTTCAAATTTTGCCGCTTCATCAAGCACGACCGACCCTTCCCCGCTGTCACCAATCGGTGAGTAGCGGGGCGGCATCATCCGATCAATCCTATCCCCTTGGGAAGACTGTGGATATTCCATCCCGGCCAATGATTTGGGGAGAAAAGGATGCAGAAGACTGCATACCGGAGCGATCGGATCTGCTCAGAAATCTCGTCCGGGCGGTTGATCGCGATGGACGAACCCGGCATAGCTGCATTATGAACAATTCTAATATTCTCCGCTAAGGCCCTGCAATGGTGAACTATATCGAAGCCTCTTCCGCGCCCTCGAAGAATACGGGCGCTATTCGGCTTTACGACGCGCAAGCATTCGAGGGTATGCGTAAGGCGTGCCAGCTGACGGCGCGCTGCCTCGATGCGCTGGCCGACATCGTCAAGCCGGGGCTGGTGACCGATGACATCGACCGCTTCGTCTTCGATTTCGGGATGGATCACGGCGCCCAGCCGGCGACACTGAACTATCGCGGCTACACCAAATCGACCTGCACCTCGATCAACCATGTCGTCTGCCACGGCATTCCGAACGACAAGCCGCTGCGCGAAGGCGATATCGTCAATATCGACGTCACCTTCGTGCTCGACGGCTGGCACGGCGATTCGAGCCGGATGTACCCCGTCGGCACGATCAAGCGCGCATCCGAGCGATTGCTCGAGGTTACTTATGAAGCGCTGATGCGCGGTATTGGTGCCGTCAGACCCGGGGCCCGCACCGGCGCAATCGGCGAGGCGATCCAGACCTATGCCGAGGCCGAGCGCTGTTCGGTGGTGCGCGATTTCTGCGGCCACGGCGTCGGCCGGCTGTTCCACGATTCGCCGAATATCCTGCATTACGGCCGCGCCAACGAGGGGCCCGAGCTGCGCGAAGGCATGATCTTCACCATCGAGCCGATGATCAATCTCGGCCGGCCGCATGTGAAGGTTCTTGCCGACGGCTGGACGGCGGTAACCCGCGACCGGTCGCTTTCGGCGCAGTACGAACATACCGTCGGCGTTACCTCGGGCGGCTGCGAGATCTTCACCCTGTCGCCGGGTGGGCTCGATCGCCCCGGCCTGCCGTCGTTTGCCGGGTGACGATCCGATGGCAAAGCGGCCTGTTGCGACATCTTCCGACGACGAGCTGCCTTTCGAGACGCAGGAGCCCATTGCCGCCGACGAACGCTCGTTCTTCGGCGGACGCTCGCAACAACCGTCCGTGCCGAATGCCAAGGCCGCCCTGCCCGCCTCGCTCGCCGGCCAAGAACATTATCACGGCCATCGCGAGCGGTTGCGTGACCGCTTCCGCGAGCTGGGCGACACCGCGCTTGCCGACTACGAAATCCTCGAACTGCTGCTTTTCCGCCTGATCCCGCGGCGCGACACCAAGCCGATCGCCAAGGCGCTGATCGAACGGTTCGGCTCGCTCTCCGGCGTCTTCGGCGCGCCGGCGGCTTTGCTGACGGAGATAAAGGGCGTCGGCGAAGCAGTGGCGCTCGACCTGAAGCTGATCTCGACGATTGCCCACCGAACCCTGAAGAGCGAGCTCAGGAGCAAGCAGATTCTCTCCTCGTGGTCCTCAGTTATAGAGTACTGCCACGCCGCCATGGCGCACGAGACCCGCGAACAGTTCCGCATCCTCTTCCTCGACAAGCGCAACGTGCTGATTGCCGATGAGGTCCAGGGCCGCGGCACGGTCGACCACACGCCGGTCTATCCGCGCGAGGTGGTGAAACGCGCGCTCGAGCTTTCGGCAACGGCGATGATCCTCGTCCACAACCACCCCTCCGGCGACCCGACGCCGTCACGCGCCGACATCGACATGACGAAGGTGATCATCGAGGCGGCCAAGGCGCTCGATATCACCGTCCACGACCACATCATCATCGGCAAGGACGGCCATGTCAGCCTGAAGGGGCTGAAGCTGATCTGAAAAGCGCAGGGGCGGCTGAATCGGCGGTCGTAAAACAATCTGTAACATTGACCGGCTACCGATAGACGGGCGACATCTTTGCGTCGCAAATGATTCCTTTTCCAATCCGGGGCCAGATGATGCTTCAGTACGATCTCGTTGTGGTGGGTAGCGGTCCTGCAGGGCGCCGCGGCGCGATCCAGGCTGCAAAACTCGGCAAGAAAGTGCTTGTCATTGAGCAGGGCAAACGCGTCGGCGGCGTGTCCGTGCATACCGGCACCATCCCCTCCAAAACGCTGCGCGAGACCGCGCTCAATCTTTCCGGCTGGCGCGAACGCGGCTTCTACGGCCGGTCTTACCGCGTCAAGGAAGAGATCAGTGCAGATGATCTGCGCCGACGCCTGCTGATTACGCTCAACCACGAGGTCGAGGTGCTGGAACACCAGTTCGCCCGCAACCGCGTGCAGCATATTCGCGGCAAGGCGAGCTTCATCAATCCATCGACGCTGCAGGTGATCAAGGATGACGGTGAGATTACCCAGGTCACCGGCGCCAGCGTGCTGCTTGCAGTCGGCACGAAGCCGTTCCGCCCCGATTACATACCCTTCGACGGCAAGACCGTTCTCGACAGCGACGAACTGCTCGATATCCAGGAGCTGCCGCGCTCAATGGTCGTCATCGGCGCCGGCGTCATCGGCATCGAATATGCGACGATCTTCAGTGCGCTCGACACGGCCGTCACCGTGATAGACCCGAAGGCGACGATGCTCGACTTCATCGACAAGGAAATCGTCGAGGATTTCACCTACCAGCTGCGCGACCGCAACATGAAGCTGCTGCTCGGCCAGAAGGCCGACAAGGTGGAGACGCTGGAAGGCGGCAAGGTCGAGCTGACGCTCGACAGCGGACGGCGCCTGACGACCGACATGGTGCTGTTCGCCGCTGGCCGCTTGGGGGCGACCGATGCGCTGAACCTACCAGCCATCGGCCTCGAAGCCGACAGCCGCGGCCGTCTCAAGGTCAATCCGGAAACCTTCCAGACATCGGTTGCCAACGTCTACGCCGCCGGCGACGTCGTCGGCTTTCCGAGCCTTGCCTCGACCTCGATGGAACAGGGCCGCATCGCTGCCCGCGTCGCAATCGGCGCGGTCGCCAAGGAACCGCCGAAATATTTCCCCTACGGTATCTATGCCGTGCCGGAGATTTCCACCTGCGGCCTGACCGAAGAAGAGATGAAGGAGCGCGGCATTCCCTATGAATGCGGCATCGCCCGCTTCCGCGAGACCTCGCGCGGTCATATCATGGGCCTCGACACCGGGCTTTTGAAGCTGATCTTCTCGCTGAAGACGCGGCGCCTGCTCGGCGTGCATATCGTCGGCGAAGGCGCCACCGAGCTGGTGCATATCGGCCAGGCGGTGCTCAATCTCAAAGGCACGGTCGAATATTTCGTCGAAAACACCTTCAACTATCCGACACTCGCCGAAGCCTACAAGATCGCCGGCCTCGACGCCTGGAACCGGATGGGCGACATCAAGTCGGAACTCTGAGGGTCTCTCATAGACGGCGGGCTTTCGTGTAAATCCGGCCGTCAAAACGGAGCCGAACGGCATTGCGCATCATTTCGCTGAATGCATGGGGCGGCAGGCTGCATGAGGCCCTGATCGACTATGTCGCGCAGGCCGATCCGGATGTGCTCTGCCTGCAGGAGGTGCTGCGGGCGCCGGGTGCGGATGACCGATGGTCGATCTATCGGGATGCGGGACTGGAGCTGCCCCAGCGCGCCAATCTGTTTGCAGAGATCAGCGCCGCCCTGCCCGGCCACGACGGCTTCTTCTGCCCGACATCGAGAGGCGAGCTGTTTAACGGCGATACTGCCATTACCGCCGAATTCGGGCTGGCGACCTTCGTGCGCAAATCGTATTCGGTCATTACCCAAGGGCTGGACTTCGTGCATGGCAGTTTTTCCGCCAATGGCTGGGGCGAACATCCGCGGCCACGGAACGCCCATTGCATCCGTCTCTTCAGCCATGAGCGCGCCTCTACCGTGACCATCGCCCACATGCATGGCCTGCGCGATCCCGCAGGCAAGGGCGATACGGCGGCGCGCCAGGAACAGGCCGCAGCGCTGGCGGCGCTCATCGAGCGGATCTGGCCGGGCGACGAAGGGCTCGTCGTCTGCGGTGATTTCAACGTATTGCCTGACAGCGCGACCTTTACGATTCTCGCCAGATTAGGGCTTTCGGATCTCGTCACCGGAAACGGCCTTGCAGACACGCGGACCTCCTACTATCTGAAGCAGGGCCGCTTTGCCGATTACATGCTGGTTACACCGGGGGTGAACATTGTCAAGTTCGAGGTGGTCGAGGCGCCCGAGGTCTCCGACCACCGCGCATTGCTGCTCGATGTCGGGTAGTATATTGAAGAAGTTGCCGTGCGAAACGTTTTGCATGCAACGCGCGTTTTTACGCCTTAGTTTGACCTCTTGAATCGCATTGATACGTCATGCCTGATATATGGCTTCAACACTATTTTGCTCCGGCAAAAGCTTCTGAAGAAAGATAGATACTCTTGTCCCATGTCTTGGAAGCTGCGCGTCGACGTTTTCAGCTGATCCTGATCAAGCCGTCGCATTATGACGATGACGGCTACGTCATCCGCTGGTGGCGGGCGATGATTCCCTCCAATTCGCTCGCGGCGCTCTACGGCATCGCCGCCGAATGTGCCGAGCGTCAGGTGCTCGGGCCCGACACCGCGATCGATATCACCGTGATCGACGAGACCAATACGCGGATCGATGTCGCCGGGCTGCTCGCACAGTTCAAGCGCCACGACAATTTCGGCATGATCTCGCTGGTCGGCGTTCAGACCAATCAGTATCCGCGCGCGCTTGATATCGCCCGGCCGTTCCGCGAGGCCGGCCTGCCGGTTTCCATCGGTGGTTTCCATGTTTCCGGCTGCCTGTCGATGCTGGATGGCCAGGCGGTGGGGCTCGACGCCTGCCGTGACATGGGCATCTCGATGTTCGCCGGTGAAGCCGAAGGGCGGCTGGAGATGGTGCTGCGTGATGCGGCCGCCGGCGAGCTGAAGCCGCTTTACAATTTCATGAACGACCTTCCCGGCATCGGCGGCACGCCGGTTCCGTTCCTGCCGAAGGACAATATCCAGCGCACGCTCGGGCTCAGCACCAGCTTCGATGCCGGACGCGGCTGTCCCTACCAGTGCTCGTTCTGCACCATCATCAACGTGCAGGGACGCAAGTCGCGCTTCCGCTCGGCTGACGACGTCGAAAAGCTGGTGCGGATGAACTGGGCGCAGGGCATCCACAAATTCTTCATCACCGACGACAATTTCGCCCGCAACAAGGATTGGGAGGCGATTTTCGACAGGCTGATCGAACTCAAGGAGCGGGACGGCATTCCGCTCGGCCTGATGATCCAGGTCGACACGCTCTGCCACAAGATTCCCAATTTCATCGAGAAATCCCGGCGCGCTGGCGTTACCCGCGTCTTCATCGGCCTCGAAAACGTCAATCCGGACAATCTGACAGCGGCCAAGAAGAACCAGAACAAGATTACCGAATACCGCAAAATGCTGCTCGCCTGGAAGGCGCAGGGCATCATGACGCTGGCCGGTTATATCCTGGGCTTCCCCGCCGACACGCCGGAATCGATCCGCCGCGACATCGCGATCATCCAGGACGAACTGCCGCTCGACGTCATCGAATTCTTCATCCTGACGCCGCTGCCCGGTTCCGAGGACCATCAGGTGTTGTGGAAGAAGGGCATCGAGATGGATGCGGATCTCAACATCTACGATGTCGAGCACGTCTGCACGGCACATCCGAAGATGAGCAAGCAGGAGTGGGAAGACATCTATCACGAGGCCTGGGCGCTCTATTATTCGCCGAAGCACATGAAGACCCTGCTGCGCCGTGCTGTGGCGACCGGGGTACCGCTCGCAAGGCTCGTCAAGGTTCTCGTCTCCTTCGCAACCACCGTGCCGCTGGAAAATGTGCATCCGTTGCAAAGCGGCTTGCTGCGCCTGAAGACGCCGGCGGAGCGGCGCCCGGACCTGCCGCGCGAAAATCCGCTGGTGTTCTGGCCGCGCTTTGCCTGGGAAACCTTCCGAAAACATGCTTCGCTTGCCGGTACGATCATCGGCCTGACGATTTCGGCATTCCTGATCTCACGGGATGCCAAGTCGAAGACCTATATGGATCAGGCCTTGACGCCGGTCGCCGACGATGAGGAAGAGACACTCAGCCTCTTCACCAAGACCGCTGGCGGCACCGCGGCGGTCAACCATATTCGCAAGGTGGCGGAACTGACCCACGGCCGATCTGCCGCGCATTGACCGGCATCTCTTACAGCGGCGGCTCATACGCTGTCAGCCGGAATCATTGATGACAACGGAGTCGAAGCCTGGAGCTCCGACTTCCGTTACGCTAAGCGACCTGGATTATCTGACTTGTCTCGGCCACTTGCAGTGTGTCGACGAATTCGACGATCTTGACCGGTTTCCCGTCCCTGAAATGGATCTTGTCGACGAATTCCGTATAGAAGCTCGCACCCGATGGGATGTGCCTGACCTCACCCTCGCGATGGGCGAAGACCATATGCTCGTCCTCGTCCACATAGATGCCGACTGTCTTGATATTGGATAGATCCCACACAGTGATGAGTTGCTCTATCACTTGGCGAAAGGCATGCCCGCCGGATTCAGTTGAAAAAGGCGCCAACCGTGTATTGCCGGCCATCCGGAAGGTGCAATCCTCGCCGATCAGCGCCAGCGTGCCCTCGATATCGCCGCGGTCGCGCACAGCGTAGATTTCTTCCACGCATTTCTTCATGTCATGTTTTGCGGTCATTTTCCGGTCCTCCCACCATCAGCGAAATCTGCATCGAATTATACTTTAACGCAACTATCTGTTGCCGGGAATACAACTCGATAGTGGGAGACCTTCGAGACTGAACGGTCCCGGATAATAGAAAAAGGCCCCGCACGATGGCGAGGCCTTGCAGACTTCAGAACTGAAAAGCGATTATTCGGCGCTTTCGTCAGCCGCCTTCTTCTTCGGAGCAGCCTTCTTCTTCGGAGCGGCTTCTTCGCCTTCGCCGGCGTCAGCAGCTTCGGCCTTAGCGGCAGCCTTCTTCTTCGGGGAGGCCTTCTTGGTTTCGGCTTTAGCCTCGCCTTCTTCCTCGGCGAGCAGCTCTTCCTTGGTCACCTTCTTGTCGGTGACGTCGATTTCGGTCAGCAGGTGATCGATGACCTTCTCTTCGAAGATCGGCGCGCGGATCGAAGCGGCGGCACCCGGCTGGCTGCGGAAGAATTCGAGGATCTGCTTTTCCTGGCCCGGATACTGGCGCAGCTGTTCGTATATCGCACGCTGCATTTCGTCTTCGCTGACTTCGACGCCGGCCTTTTCGCCGATTTCGGAGAGAACGAGGCCGAGGCGGACACGACGCTCGGCGAGCGTCTTGTATTCCTCACGTGCCTTCTCTTCGGTGGTGTCTTCGTCCTCGAAGGTCTTGCCGGACTGGGCGAGGTCGTTGTTCACCTGGCTCCAGATGCCGTTGTATTCGGCGTCGACGAGCGAGTTCGGGGTCTCGAACTTGTACATCTCGTCGAGCTGGTCGAGTATCTGGCGCTTCAGCTTCTGGCGGGTCAGCGAGCCGTACTGCGATTCGATCTGGCCGCGAACGATTTCCTTCAGGCGATCGGCGGATTCGATGCCGAGCTTCGAGGCGAGTTCGTCGTTGATCTCGACAGCGGCAGGTGCTGCAACATCCTTGACCGATACGTCGAAGGTCGCTTCCTTGCCGGCGAGGTTCTTGGCCGGATAGTCAGCCGGGAAGGTCACGGTGATGGTCTTCTCGTCGCCAGCCTTGGCGCCGACGAGCTGGTCTTCGAAGCCAGGAATGAAGCGGCCGGAGCCGAGCACCAGTTCGGCGCCCTGGTCGGTGCCGCCTTCGAAGGCTTCGCCGTCGACCTTGCCGACGTAATCCATGGTGATGCGGTCGCCGTTCGCGGCCTTGCCGGTCTTGGTCTCGTAGGCGCGAGCGCTTTCGGCGACCTTCAGGACCTGCTCGTTGACTTCGTCGTCCGAGATGTCGATGACTTCGCGTGTGACCTTGATGCCCTTGACCGACTTCAGTTCGATCGGCGGCAGCACTTCATAGGAGAGCGTGAATTCGAAATCCTGCTCGGCGGCGAGGATCTTGTCAGCTTCATCCTTGTCTTCGGTCATGGCGATTTCCGGCTGCGTGGCCGATTTTTCGCCGCGGCTGGACAGGATGGCGGACGGCTGCTCGCGGACGATCTCGTTGACGAGGTCGGCCATGATCGACTTGCCGTAGACCTTCTTCAGGTGAGCAGCGGGTACCTTGCCCGGACGGAAGCCGTTGATGCGAACCTTGTCCTTCACATCGGCAAGACGCTCATTCATCTTGTCTTGCATGTCCTTGGCCGGGATAACGACCTTGATTTCGCGCTTCAGCCCTTCAGCGAGCGTTTCGATAACCTGCATGTCTTCCTACCTTCATTTCGTGGCGGCCGTGCCCAGACGCCGTTCGTTTCAATGAGCACGACGCCGGCCGAGTGCCGCGCGTGGCTTTTCCCAATTCCTGTATCATTCCGCCCAAGGGGGAACGGCACTCGCGGGCTATTCGGGATAACTCTCGGCTGCCCTGCGGCAACCGATTTTAGTCTCCCGCCTGCAAACAGCTTGGTGCGGGTAGAGAGACTTGAACTCCCACGCCTTGCGGCACCAGAACCTAAATCTGGCGTGTCTACCAATTTCACCATACCCGCGTTCACAAAACCGCATGCTTATGCCTGCACATGAGGCCTTCCGGAGCGCGGCGTCTCTATATCACCCGATTTGGTCGAGGCAAAGGAAAAATGAACGGCAAATGACAGGGATTTACGGCCCGGAAGCCGTCTTCTTCCGAACTGCCGCCGGATCAGTAAAGCGGCTCGTCGTAAACCGGCTTGCCGTCAACGAGAAGACTGCGGATTTGTGCGCCTCCCGCTGGCGAAACGCGCACCGCGATTGCGACATTGCCGTCATTGCGAGCCTCCTCGATCGGCTTGCCCTCGCCTTCGGGAACGTAGTAGCGCTCGATTCCGTATTCGACGCGGATGCTGTCACCCGCGGCCAGTCCGCCACTGTAGAATGGCTGGCTGCGCAGGATCACCATCTCGGGTAGCGGTGGCAGTCCATGAAAGGACGATTCGGTCACCGTCCAGAAACCATCCTCCTGCTTCTTCAACCGGACCCATAAAGTCCGCTCGCCGGGCTCGGTCGGAATACCGCCGGAAACCGTCTGCACCGGCACCGAGGAAATGTCGTAGTTCAAGACGACATAGTCGCCGCGCAGGAAATCGCGCGGATCGACCGGCGCCGTTTTCAGCAGCACCTCGGCGCCATCGGCGAGGATCGACGCCCGGCTCTGGATGATCGTGCCGAGGATAAGGGTCTGCAGGCCGGCGACGACGATCGCCGAAAGCAGATAGCCCTTTCCGGATTGCAGCCTTGCCATGAACGAGCTCATACGCGCTCCCCCTGTGCATTCGCCGAAAAACGCCGCTCGAGACGGATGACGATCCAGGCAACCAGTGCGACCACGAGACCGGAGAACAGGAAGAGGCTCGACGTGCCGAGGATCGAGCCGACCGTGACGGAAGCGAGATAAAGCATTTCGGCGGCAAACGTGGTGTAGGCGAGATAACGCACCGCACCGTTGTCCCTGCCATGCAGGGCAATCGCCAGCACTGAAGCGGCAAGCGTCGCCAGGCCGAGCACCACCAGCCGCCAGCCGTCCTCGATTTCGAAATGCAGCAGCAGCAAGCCGATCGCAGCGACAAGGAAGCTGTAGAAGGCCGGGGCCGCACCGGCGCTCCTGAGCAGGGAGGTAATCCGCGGGAGCGGCAATGCCGTCAGGACGAAGGCCGCCATGCCGCCGATCGCGAAGGCGAGCGCCACGGCGATTTCCTCATAAAGCGTATAGAGCCAGGCAAGCCAACCGATCAAAAGCAGATAGGCCAGATGGCGGGCCCGCTCGGCGCCGGTATACCGCACCAGCCCGATAATGATCACCGCCATAACCGGCGCCATCCAGGGATCGAGTCCTATCCAATGTGTGTCGTGATTCTCGAGATAGACGGCGAAAGACGCCCAGGAGAGGAAGCCGGCGACGACGGCCACTGCGCCCGAACGGAACAGGATCGCGGAAATCGTCGCAATCGCGAACCAGAGATACATCACCGTCTGCTCATCGCCGGAGAGATGATACATCTGCCCGACCAGCGAGATGGCGCCGCCGAAACTCATCGCGCCGATGATCAGCAAGCCGCTTGCCGCCGCTGTCGCACCGCGGGCGAGCATCCGAGCGGCGGCAATATGCACCAACCAGATCAGGGCAAGGATGACGCCGACGCGGACGAGGCGCGGAATAGCCTCCCAGTTGGAGGCGACGACCAGCAGGATGGCGGCTGCAAGCAGTACCGCCGCCAGCGCCATCAGCACCCGCCCGAGGCTGAAGCTTGCCGGGCGGCTGTCATATTCGGCGAGAAGCGCGCCTGCCGTTTCCTGCCCCAGCAGGCCCTTGCCTACCCAGAGTGAGAGATCCCGCTCCAATCTGCCGCGATACATGCTCCACCCTTCATTTCCGCAACGCCGACTGCGGCGCTACGGCTCACGCCGTTATAGACGCAGCACGGGTGTTCGCAAACGCTCTTGCGCAAATATACAACTTCCTCATTGGTCTAACTTGTACCGAGCATTAACCGGCCGCTAACCTCAGAAGTGCTAATATCAGCATATGGACGGAGAGGTATGCGCCGATCGCATATCACTCATGAGTTTATTGCACTGCAAAATAGTCATTAGTCATACTATTTATCGAACCATAGAAGCACGGGGATGGCGCCCCGGCCCGGCTTCAGCCGGACGCCCGCGGATCGCTTGGTCCGTGACGATATTCGCAGCCGCGCACTCCTCCTCCCAGCGCGCTGCGATAGGCTGGCAACACTCCTCCTCCCAGTTGCCGGTCACCATAACGCGCCCGCCGGATCCTCCCCCGGCGGGCGTTTTTGTTCGGCAAAAACTGAATTAAAGCATTGGCGGTCCGAGGATTTCCGCCGTTTGGCGCCGGCCTGCCGCATTGCCGTCACACCGCACCGGCAACGCTGCGGACAGATGGGCAACTTCGATCCGGCGGCGGAATGCGTTCTTATAGCGGATATATGGGCGGAACCGCCGGAAGCAGCGGCGTTTTTGAGCAATGGCACCGGTTCGGTCCTCCAAACGGGATTGCTTTCCTGAAAGCCATTCTGCCTATTCGTTGACCAAAAAACGGAAAATCTGCGTCAAACACCCCTAGAGCATTGCATGCATCGCATAGGTGATCTGAAAACTTGGCTGTTTTAGTCTTTCGCGCCGCAACATATATTCTGGTCATCAAATAGAGGTCAGCGCCGATCGGCGGCTGCTGGCAGATGAAACCCTCAGAAAGGGGCTTAACATGAACTTCTCTCGCTCTTTCAATAACTGGCGCAAGTATCGTCAGACGATCACGGAACTTGGCCGCATGACCAACCGCGAATTGCACGATCTCGGCATCGACCGTTCGGACATTAATCGCGTTGCCCGTGAGGCTTCTTCCCGCTAATCCAGGCGATCCGCTGCTCCTCCCAAGCAGGATCGTTCTGATTGAAACGCCCGCTGTATCCACAGCGGGCGTTTTCGTTTGTCTGCATGCGGCTGCTGCGGCGGTTGCATTGTTTTTCCGCTTTCGTTAGCCCGCTCAAAAAATATCCACCGCCTAATTGACGAGCATCACACTGCACAATTGCATGGCAGACGCCTTTTATTTGCACTGCACAATAGGACGGTTCTCGCCTATATAAACATCAACCGCAGAGAGATAGGCGATCCCGCCATCCAGCGGACATATGTTAGAGGAAAAAGACAATGAACCCGATCCGCATTGCAAGAAGCTGGCTCAGCTACCGCCGTACGCTCAATGAACTCGGCGGCCTTTCGAACCAGACCCTGTCCGATATCGGCGTCAGCCGCTACGACATCCGCAATATCGCATCCCGCTCGTTCCGCTAATAGCCGGCCGTTAATAACGGCCGCTAATAGCGAGCGTGATGCTCCCAAGACGGCGCCCCAGGGCGCCGTTTTTGATTCCGGGGTGTTGGATCGCACCTGCCGACATGATATCAGCCCGGAATGAACACGATCTCCTCCTATTCCCCCATCCATGTCGTCGGCGGCGGGCTTGCCGGTTCGGAAGCCGCTTGGCAGATCGCCAGCTCCGGCATCCCCGTCATCCTGCATGAAATGCGCGGGGTGCGCGGCACGGATGCGCATAAAACCGACGGCCTTGCCGAACTCGTCTGCTCCAATTCCTTCCGCTCCGACGATGCGACCAGCAATGCCGTCGGCGTCATCCATGCCGAGATGCGCATGGCGGGCTCACTGATCATGGCCACTGCCGATGGGCACCAGGTTCCGGCAGGTGGCGCGCTCGCCGTCGATCGCGATGGCTTCTCCGAGGCGGTGACGAGGGCGATCCATGACCACCCGCTGATCACGGTCGTGCGGGAAGAGGTCACCGGCCTGCCGCCAAGGGACTGGGATCTTGCCATCGTCGCCACCGGGCCGCTGACGGCGCCGTCACTCGCAAGCGCCATCCAGGCAGAAACCGGCAAGGATTCGCTCGCCTTCTTCGACGCCATCGCGCCGATCATGTACCGCGAGAGCATCGACATGGATATCTGCTGGTATCAGTCGCGCTACGACAAGGTCGGCCCCGGCGGCACCGGCAAGGATTACATCAATTGCCCGATGGACGAGGCGCAGTACAATGCCTTCGTCGACGCGCTGATATCAGGCGACACGGTCGGTTTCAAAGAATGGGAAGGCACGCCTTATTTCGACGGTTGCCTGCCGATCGAGGTGATGGCCGAACGCGGCCGCGAGACCCTGCGCCACGGGCCAATGAAGCCGATGGGGCTGACGAACGCGCATAACCCGACGGTCAAGGCCTATGCCGTCGTGCAGCTGCGGCAGGACAATGCGCTCGGCACGCTTTACAACATGGTCGGCTTCCAGACGAAGCTGAAATATGGCGCGCAAGCGGAAATTTTTCGGATGATCCCCGGCTTGGAAAATGCGGAATTTGCCCGTCTCGGCGGTCTTCACCGGAACACCTATATCAATTCCCCCACCCTGCTCGACCCGTCGCTGACGCTGAAATCGCGGCCCGGCCTGCGTTTCGCCGGCCAGATCACCGGCTGCGAAGGTTATGTGGAAAGCGCCAGCGTCGGGCTGATGGCCGGCCGTTTCGCCGCCGCCGAACGCAAAGGCGAGGCGATCTCGCTGCCGCCGGCGACGACGGCGCTGGGCTCGCTGCTCGGTCATATCACCGGTGGGCATATCGTCACCGACGAGGAGCCGGGTAAACGATCATTCCAGCCGATGAACATCAATTTCGGGCTGTTTCCGGAGCTCCAGCCGGGTTCGATCGTCAAGCCCGAGGGCGTCAAACGTTTCCGCGGCAAGGACAAGACGATCATGAAACGGCAGTTGATCGCACGCCGCGCGCTTGCAGACTGCGCCGCCTGGCTCGGCTAAAGCACTTCTACTGCTTGTTCGCCGCCGAGATATGGCTCGGCGGCAGGTCCTTATCCGGCTCGGCGATATAGTTGCCGAGCAGCCAGAGCGCCACTTCCGAGGATTCTTTAGCGGAAGCAAATTCGAAATCGCCGTTGTGATGGGGTGCATCGAGGAAGTCGATCACCAGGCCCCTGCCCGTTTGCGAGCTGACGACGCGCACGCGGCCTGGCGCGATCAGATGGCAGGCGAAGTGGCGTGACATATTGCGCATGAAGCCCGCTTTGTTGTCGTGCAGACGCACGAAGATGGCCTGGCCGTTTTCCGTTGCCTGCAACTGGCGGATCGCCTCGGTCGGAAAAGCGCGGCCGAACTCGATGATGGCGAGGCCTGTATCGTGCAGGCCGTCTTCCTTGTTTTGCGCAGCCATGCGCGTTGCCACAAAAGCAAAGAAGATAACGATGGTGAAAAGAACGCACCAGACGATAATGCCCACGCCGAGTCTCCGTTCAATGGGGTAGCGGTTCAAGCCTTCTAACGCGCGAGACTTGCGCGAATTTGACCCGATGTCAGATTTTGCGGCGCGCCGCGGCCAGCCCCATCTGCAACTGGCGGCGCCATTGCGGCGACTGCAGCGGCCGGTCAAATATCAAAGCGCCGCGTTTCTGCGCGTTGACGAGTACCGGTTCGGCAAGGGTCGCCGGCAGAAAGGCCGGAAAGACCGCCGGCGCAATCGGCCCCGCCGCCCGCGCCTTTACCAGATGCTCGCGACCGAGGCCGGCGAAGGCCTCGATGGCGGCTGCGATGCGTGGCCTGTCTTCGCCGGCAAGGAAGGAATCGCGGTCGAGCCCGGTGGCGAAAAGGATCTGCAGCGGAATATAGACCTGACCACGGCGGCGATGCAGCGGCATCAGCAGCAACAGGCCAGCGACAGCCTGGGCGACGCCGGCGTGGCCGGCAGCATTCGCCGATCGTGCGGCCTCCTCAGGCGACAGCACGAGGCTTGCAAGCTGAATGAGGGCTGATGCCGTCTCGCCGGCATAACCTTCGAGTGAAAGACGCGTTTCCATCGGATCATCATAGAGATCGAAGGTGCGGGCCTCGATCATGTCGATCAGCGTCTTGCGCGGAAGGCGATGGGTTTCGATCGCCGCCAGAAGTGCGGCGGCGACGGGATTGGCTGCCGTCGACCCGTGTGCGCTGCCTTCCAGAAGATCCCGCCAATATTGCAGCCGCACCTCGCCGGGCAAAGTCTCGTGCACGAGATCACGGATGCGGGCAAGCTCGGCATTGAAGGCATAGAGAGCTGCAAGCGCGCCGCGCTTTTCCTCCGGCGACAAAAGACAGGCAAGATAACGGTCGCGGTCGCTGTCACGGAGCATCGCCAGGCAGATCTCCTGGTTCGTCGCACTATTGGCTTCAGCCATCGTCAGACCGCGATCAATGCCGCAGCGACGGCGCGCTGCTCGGCGAGCATGATATTGAAGGTGCGTACCGCCGCGCCGGTGCTCATCGGATCGGAGGAGATGCCACGCGATTTCAGCGCCAGTTTCAATTCCTCGGGCAGACGGCGAAGCTCGGTTCCGGTGCCGACAAGCAGAACCTCGATCTCGTCAGCCTCATCGAGCACACGCCGAAAATTTTCAGGCGACAGCGGTTTCGACATATCCATGTCCCAACCGTGAATGCCGGAGGGAAGACAAAGGATCGAGCCGCGATGAGACATATCGGCAAAGCGGAACCCGCCATTGCCGTAGCTATCGATCGGCGCGCGCCCGGGGAAATGCGCGGCGCGGATTTCTATGCCTTTTGCCATGTTTTCAAACCACCGTGCCGGATTTTACACCAACATCCGTCTTGTTGCTCTCTTCCCCGTCGGGAGCCTCCGGGCGTAGCCGAAAGACGATCAACACGGGAGCGGCGATATAGATTGAAGAGAAGGTGCCGAGAGCGACGCCGAAGAGCATCATAAAGGTGAAGGAGCGGATGACATCGCCCCCGAAAAGATAGAGCGCGAGCAAGGCGAGCAGCGTCGTCGCGGCGGTCAGAATGGTGCGCGACAGCGTCTGATTGATCGAAGCATCGATCAGGATCGGCAGCGGCATCTTCCTGTATCGCTTCAGATTCTCGCGCATTCGGTCATAGACCACGACCGTGTCGTTCAGGGAGTAACCGACGATGGTCAGCACCGCGGCAATGCTCGTCAGGTTGAATTCTATGCCGGTAAGGACGAAGAGACCGAGCATGATGATGACATCGTGCAGCGTTGCGACTATGGCGCCGACCGCAAACTGCCATTCGAAGCGGATCCAGATGTAGATGAGGATCGCCGCAAGCGCTGCAAGCACGCCGAGCGTCGCCATCATCGTCAATTCGCCGGAGATGGCGGGGCCGACGACCTCGACGCGGCGAAAGTCATAATCCTCCTGGAGCTCGCCGCGCACCAGCGTCGCCGCGGATTGTTCGGCATTTTCGCCGCCGCCTTGGGACGCGATGCTGATCCGCGCATTCGACGGCCCGCCCGTGCGCTCCACACGCACCTCGCCTAGATTGAGATCGTTGAGGCGTGATTGAAGATCGGCGAGGTCGGCATTGCCCTGCTTCGCCGTCGCCTCGATGAGCGAGCCACCGGTGAAATCGATGCCGAGACGCAGGCCGGCGGTAGCAAAGGCGGCCATGGCAATCAGCGAGATGACCGCTGACGCCGTAAAGACATAACGGCGGATTCCCATGAAACGGATATTGGCGTGTTCGAAGAGATCGGTCAGAACGCTCTTCGGCAGATGCCGGGGATGGCGGCCTTTCAGCCAGCCGGCGACGATCGAGCGCGTCAGCGTGAAGGCCGTGAAGACTGTCGTCAGGATGCCGACCGCCAGCGTCACCGCGAAACCGCGGATGGATTCGCTGCCGAGGTAAAAAAGGATGATCGCGGCGATAAAGATCGTGACATTTGCGTCGACGATCGTTGCGAATGCGCGCGTGAAACCGCGGCCGACGGCCTCTGCGAAGGAATGGGTGGTTTTCTCCTCTTCACGGATGCGCTCGTAGATCAGAACGTTCGAGTCGACCGCCATGCCGACGATGAGCACGATGCCGGCAATCCCGGGCAAGGTGAGCGTCGCGCCGGCAAGGCTCAGCACCGCAACGATGAGAATCAGGTTGAAAAACAGCGAGACGACGGCGATGACGCCGAGAATGCGGTAGAGCGCGATCATCAGTGCTGCGACCAGCACGACGGCGACGAGGCCGGCAACAAGGCCACTGAAGATCGAATCAGCGCCAAATCTTGGGCTGACGCTGCGTTCCTCGACGCTCGTCAGCGTCGCCGGCAGGGCGCCGGCGCGCAGCATGATCGCAAGATCGCGGACGCCATCCTCGGAGAAGTTCGCCGAAATCGCGCCCTCGCCGCCAGTGATCGCCGCATCGATAACCGGTGACGACATCACCTGGTCGTCGAAGACGATGGCAAGGTGCTTGCCGATATTCTGCCCCGTCACCTCCGCCAGCCGCTGCGTGCCTTCGGCATCGAGGCGGTAAGTAATCGAGGTATCCTGCGTCTGTGGATCGACGACAGGCTCGATATCGACCATATTGCTGCCGGAGACGAAAGCCGTGCGGTCGACGAGATATGGGATCGGCGGATCATCAAGCGAATAGAGCACTTGCGATGTCGCGGGCCAACGGCCGTTCAGCGCCTCCTGCCCCGACATGCTTGCATCGATCAGATGAAAGGAAAGCTTGGCCGGCTGGTTGAGCAGGTTTTTCAGCCGTTCCGCATCGACCGATCCCAGCACCTGCACGACGATCCGGTCGGCGCCATCGGGGTGAACAAGGAAATTCGCATGGCCGAATCCAGCGATACGGCGGGCAACGATATCGAGCGATCGAGTCCGGGCGGAAGCGACGTCAGCTGTGATGCCGGCGTCGGAAATCTGCAGCGAGAGCTGTCCCTCCTCGCCCCGCCGCAGCGCCACCTCCGGCCCTAAACTGCCGGCAGTCGCCGTCAAAGGTGTCAGGAGATCAACCGCCTTCTGCGTCTCGGCCGGATCGGTGATGCGGACAGTAACGGTCTGGTCATTGCCGGTCAGCCCGGTATAGCGGATGCCGGCGCCACGCAGCGCATTGCGCACATTGGCGACCGCCTCTTCCAGGCGGTCCTTGACGACATCGGAACGCTCGACCTTCAGAACGATATGCGAGCCGCCCTGCAGATCGAGACCGAGCGTCACGCGGTCGTGACGCAACCAGCCCGGCAGAGCGGAACGCTGCTCCTCGCTCAGCAGATTGGGCGCAGCGATGACGATGGCCGCAAACGCGGCCAGCCAAATCAGAAGTGTTTTCCAGCGGGAAAAATGCAACATTCTCTCGACGATCTTCCGATCCGGCGGTCCTGCCGTTATCGCTCGTTACGCTGCGTCGGCCTTGACGGGTTCACCCTTGACCCGCACTTCAGAGATGCCGCTGCGGACGATGCGTACGCGAACGCCGTCGGCAATCTCGACTTCGACTTCCTTGTCGTCGACGACCTTGGTAACCTTGCCGACAAGACCGCCACCGGTGACGACCTGGTCGCCGCGACGGATCGCCTTCAGGGTCTCGTCACGCTTTTTTGCCTGCGCGCGCTGCGGCCTGATCAGCAGGAAGTACCAGACGACCATCAGCGGCACGAACAGGATGATCATTTCGAAACCGGAGCCACCGAAACCGGTTGCGGTGTCGGTCGCACTCTGGGCGAATGCCGGGGTGATGAACATGCTAAACTCCTCAGGCTTCACGGCGGAACACCGCCTCTTTTTTCAGGTTGCCGGACTATAGTTACGGCTTCGGTGAATGCAACAGAAACAGCCGGAAACAGTACCGATTCCGCTGCCTCATAACCTTTCCGGCGTCAAAACGCCATGCTACCCCGCAGCGAAAGATCAAAGCGGATTGCCGCAGCGAAAAACAGGAGGCCTGCGATGACCGAGGAAATCAACAATGCCCTGCTTGCCGAACTGAAACGGCTCGCCGATGCCCTCCAGCGTCTTGCCGGGCCGGCGCCTGCCCTCAACGACTGGGATGCTGCCGACTGTTTCGTCTGGGCGCCTCTGCGCCAGCATTTGCAGCCTGTGAAGAAGCCGAACCGGGTGGCGTTGAAGCTCATCCGCGGCGTCGATCATGTGCGCGACATTCTGCATGAGAATACGGTGCGTTTCGCCGAGGGTTATGCCGCCAACAATGTGCTGCTGTGGGGCGCACGCGGCATGGGAAAATCCTCGCTGGTCAAAGCCGTGCACGAGGATGTCAGCCGCGAAAGTGGTGTCTCGCTGAAACTGGTCGAAGTCCATCGCGAGGATATCTCCAGCCTTCCCAATCTGCTCGACCTCTTGAAGGACACGTCGTACCGCGTGATCGTCTTCTGCGACGATCTGTCCTTCGATCATGACGATACCGCCTACAAATCGCTGAAGGCAGCACTCGACGGCGGCGTCGAGGGGCGGCCGGACAATGTACTCTTCTATGCCACATCGAACCGGCGCCATCTCCTGCCGCGCCACATGATGGAAAACGAGCAGTCGACGGCGATCAATCCGTCGGAGACGGTGGAAGAGAAGGTTTCGCTGTCCGACCGCTTCGGCCTCTGGCTCGGCTTCCACAAATGCAGCCAGGAAGACTATCTCGGCATGATCGACGGCTATGCCGATCACTTCAAGCTCGGGCTCGAACGCGGCAAGATGCATGCCGAAGCGCTGGAATGGGCAACGACGCGCGGGGCGCGCTCCGGCCGTGTCGCCTGGCAGTATATTCAGGACTTGGCCGGACGCATGCGCGTTCACATCGACCGGGTCTAATTTAGAATGATATGCATTGAATGACAAAAGCCCGGCTGTTGCCGGGCTTTTCTCGTTTCCTGGTACGCTATACCTATTCCAGGAAAGTCATCGGGTTGACCGGGGATGCGTCCTTGCGCACCTCGAAATGGACCTGCGGCTGCTTGACGTCGCCGCTCATGCCGGAGACGGCGACGGTTTGGCCACGCTGGATCTTCTGGCCGCGAGCGACGCTCAAAGTATCGGCATTACCGTAGACGGTGACGGTGCCGTCGTCGTGACGGACGAGAACCGTGTTGCCGAGTTCCTTCAGGCCGTTGCCGGCATAAATGACGACGCCATTTTCGGCGGCCTTGATCGGCGTTCCCTGCGGAACCGAGATGTCGATGCCGTCATTGCGGTTGCCGTTGACGTTAGCGCCGTATGAAGCAATGACCTGACCGCGGACCGGCCAACGGTACTTGCCGATGCCGGTCGATTCCGGTGCGGCGGAGCTGACGTCAGATTTCTTTTCGACATCGTCGACCGTCTGGGTGGCGGCCGGCGCCTTGTAGGGCGCTGGCTGAACGGAGGCCGTCTGCTGGGCCGGCGCTGTCTGAGCCGGCTTCGGATCGACCTTCTCGGGCTGGATCGACGCCGTCTTGATATTGTCGGCAGTGCCGTTCGGGATCTTCAGGGCCTGGCCGATCCGGAGCGAGTTGGCCGAAAGTTTGTTGGCGGCCTTCAGATCGTCGATATTGCTACCGGTCGCCTTGGCGATCTTTGCCAGCGAATCGCCTTGCTTGACCACATAGCTGCCGGCAGGCGCTTTCGGGTCCTTGCCGGCGCCGGCCGGAAGCTTGCCGGTAGAATCGGCGCTCGTCATGGTCTTGTCGCGGGCGGAGTTGGCGCCGGGAATGACGGCGACGTTCTGCTCAGGAGCCTTCACCGGCTCCGGCATCTTGCCGGGCTTGGAGAGATCGGCCGCCTGCGACGCCGCCTTGGCGGCATTGCCGCCATTGAAGGTCGGGATCAGGATCGCCTGGCCGGGCGCAGCGGCGGAAGCCGTCTTCAGGTTGTTGACCCGCAGGATTTCCTTTTCCGGAACACCGAAGCGCCTGGACAGCGTGGCAACGCTTTCACCCGGACGTAGCGTTACAGAAGGGGCATTGGTCCCGGACCAGCCGGAAACCTTCGGCGTCGTGCCCGTCGTCAGAGTATCGGGCGTCAGCTTCGGCGCAGCCGGGGCCACCAATCGATTTTTTTCGGCCTGGGGCGCCGAAGGGAAAGGCTGGGCGAGCGCGACTTCCTTTTCCCGCTGGCGGGAAGGCGCAACAGCCGTCGGCGCAGCAAGCTCGGAACGCTGCACCGAGACCGGTGCGGAAGCCATGCGGGCGCTCGACGTGCGGACCGGATCATAACTGGGGCTCGACGGATAAGGCTGGCTCAGCGCACCATTGCCGCCGCCGTAGCCCGACTGGCTGGCAACGGCGGAGCCGCCGAGATCGGCGCGCGGCACCGGATCGCCCTGAGCACCACCCCTGCGCGGAATGGAACTGGTGGTGATCTGATCCTGCCCTGAGGAGGAAAACAAGCCGCCAAACCGTGTCACATCGGAACTGCAGCCTGTTGCGGCACTCGCCAACAGACCCACAACCAGAAGATTACCGGCCGACTTCCCGAACTTCGGCGAAAGACTGAAACGCATTGACTCGACCCACTGAGAACGCAACCATTTGTGAGTCTATTAAAACGCGTTAGTATTACCACGCGGTTAAGATGCTGGAATCAGTGCGGTATTTTTGAGAAGTTGATAACCATAGCTTACGGGTGAAAAATCGTAGAGCTTACAGCAGCGAGGCAAGGCGCGGAACGATCGGCAGATACGGGGCTTCGAACAGTTCTTCGCGTTCGAACCGGCTGCCGGTTTTCGTCAACCGCACCATGCGGCATTCGGTTTCGGAGATCATCAACGGCGCGATCATCGAGCCGCCGGAAACAAGCTGCTCAGTATAAAAGCGCGGCATCGCATTGAAGGCCGCCGTCACCAGGATGCGGTCGAAGGTGCCCTCTCCCTGCATGCCGGCACTACCGTCGGCGTGGCGGATGATAACGTTGCGCAGGCCAAGCGATTCCATGCGCCGCTGTGCCGCCGATGTCAGCGTCTTGTAGCGGTCGATGGACAGAACACGCTCAGCCATCCTGCCGATGACGGCGGCGGTAAAGCCGCTGCCGGTGCCGATTTCGAGGACGCGCTGTCCTGGTTTGACTTTGAGGTGATGCAGGATGCGGACGACAAAATCGATGCCTTCAAGGAAGGAGCCGCATTCGATCGGTATCGTCCGGCTCGAATAGGCATCATCGGAAAATTGCGGCGGCACAAAGAGCGAGCGCTGCGTCTGCTCGACCGCCGTCAGCAGATCGAGGTCGGAGATGCCTTCGGCACGCAATCTGAGGACGAGCGCCGCAAAGCCCTCTTTCTCGGCCAGTCTTGCCGTCAAACCTGTGCTCCGTATCCCAAGGCCCGCGCCACGCGGTCCGTCACGGAATAATCGGTCAGATCCAGTTTCAAAGGCGTTACCGAAATCTTGTTATGCTTCAGGGCGTGAATATCGGTGCCTTCGATGAAGGCGCCGGCGCGTTCGCCGAACTTCAGCCAGTAATAGGGAAAGCCCCGGCCATCGGAGCGGGCGTCGACCTGCAGGTTGAAGGCGAGCTTGCCCTGCATGGTCACCTCGGCGCCATCGACCTCGTCGGGACGGCAGTTCGGGAAGTTGAGATTGAGAAACGTGCCCTGCGGCAGGTCCAGAACCATCAGCTTTTCCAGAAGGGCCGGCGCATGTGTCTCGCAGACCTCCCAAGGCACGATGCGCGCGCCGTCCTCATAGAGGTAGGCCTGGCTCAGCGCGAAGGAACGCACACCCTGCATCGTGCCTTCGATGGCGCCGGCGATAGTGCCGGAATAGGTTACGTCGTCTGCGACGTTCGAGCCCGAATTGACGCCGGAGAGAACGAGATCGGGCTTGATGTCCATCACCTGCCGGATGCCCATGATGACGCAATCGGTCGGCGTGCCGCGCAAGGCGAAATGCTTGTCGGAAATTTTGCGCAGCCGCAAAGGTTCCGACAGGCTCAACGAATGGGCAAGGCCGCTCTGATCAGTCTCGGGCGCCACGATCCAGACGTCGTCGGACAGCGTGCGGGCGATCCGCTCCAGCGCGGCCAAGCCTTCCGCGTGAATTCCGTCGTCATTCGTCAGCAGGATGCGCATCGCCTTCAGGCCGCCCGTTCGATTTTGGTCAATCCGCCCATATAGGGAAGCAAAACGTCCGGAATCGTGACGGACCCATCTTCGTTCAAATAATTTTCGAGAACGGCGATCAGGCAGCGGCCGACAGCGGTGCCGGAGCCGTTCAGCGTGTGGACGAACCTGTTGCTCTTGTCGTCCTTGTCGCGGTAGCGCGCGTTCATCCGGCGGGCCTGAAAATCGCCACAGACAGAGCAGGAGGAGATTTCGCGGAAGGCGTTCTGTCCCGGCAGCCAAACTTCGAGATCGTAGGTCTTGCGCGAGCCGAAGCCCATGTCGCCGGTGCAAAGCGTCATCGTGCGGAAATGCAGACCTAGGCGCTTCAGAACTTCTTCGGCGCAGGCCGTCATGCGCTCATGCTCGGCGATGGCGTTTTCGGCGTCGGTGATCGAGACGAGTTCGCATTTCCAGAACTGGTGCTGACGCAGCATGCCGCGCGTATCGCGGCCGGCCGAGCCCGCTTCCGAACGGAAGGACGGCGTCAAGGCGGTGAAGCGGAGCGGCAGCTTTTCCTGATCGAGGATTTCCTCGCGCACCAGATTGGTCAGCGTCACTTCGGCTGTCGGAATGAGATAACGACCGTCCGTCGTCTTGAAGAGATCCTCTTCGAACTTCGGCAGGTTGCCGGTGCCGAACAGGGCTTCAGCGCGCACCATTAGCGGCGAGCTGACTTCGGTATAACCGTGCTCACGGGTGTGGAGATCGATCATGAACTGGCCGAGCGCACGCTCGAGCCTGGCGAGCGACCCGGTCAGAACCGTGAAGCGCGAGCCGGAGAGCTTGGCGGCGCGCTCGAAATCCATATAGCCGAGCCCCTCGCCGATTTCGAAGTGCTCCTTCGGCGTATGGTTCCAGCGCGGCTTTTCGCCGACGACGCGGGTGACGACATTGTCGTGCTCGTCCTTGCCGACCGGAACATCGTCGAAAGGTATGTTGGGGATGCGAGAGAGCGCGTCGGCGAGTTCGGCCGTCAGTAGCCGGTCCTCCTCCTCGATCGCCGGCAGCAGGGTCTTCAATTCGGCGACCTCGGCCTTCAGCTTCTCGGCAAGCTCGCCATTCTTCTGGGACAGCGCCGCGCCGATCTCCTTGGAGGCGAGATTGCGGCGAGACAGCAAGTCCTGCGCTTTCTGCACGGCAGAGCGGCGCTTTTCATCGAGGGCGACGAGGCTTTGGGCCAGAGGCTCCGCGCCGCGCTTGGCAAGAGCGGCATTGAGCGCTTCGGGATTCTCACGGATCCATTTGATATCGAGCATCGTCGTTCCAGATCGTTTGCAACAGAAGTGACCCGGCCAAAGCCTGAGCGGGCTTCGACCGGATGAGACGGCGTTCATGAAAGGATTTCCGGATTGCCGCTCAGACGCTGTCCGTCTTGGCAACGTCCGCGGATTCGGTGTCCTTTTCGACCGCCTGCCGGGCACGCTGGCGCTCTACGAGTCGCGCCGCATGGATGGAAATCTCGTAGAGAAGGATCGTCGGTATCGCAAGGCCGATCTGGGACATCGGATCCGGTGGCGTCAACACGGCGGCGACGATGAAGGCAAGCACGATGGCGAACTTGCGCTTTTCGGCGAGCCATTGCGACGTCAGAAGTCCGACGCGGGCGAGCAGCGTGGTGACGACGGGAAGCTGGAAGACGAGGCCAAAGGAGAAGACAAGCGTCATGATCAGGCTCAGATATTCCGAGACCTTCGGCATCAGCGAGATCGCCACCTCGTCATGACCCGGCGCCTGCTGCATAGACAGGAAGAACCACATGACCATCGGCGTGAAGAAGAAATAGACGAGCGCGCCGCCCATCAGGAACAGGACCGGCGAGGCGATCAGGAACGGCAGGAAGGCCTGACGTTCGTTCTTGTAGAGGCCGGGCGCTACGAACTTGTAGACCTGGGCGGCAATGATCGGGAAAGCGACCACCAGTCCGCCGAACATCGCCACTTTGACCTGCGTGAAGAAGAATTCCTGTGGCGCGGTGTAGATCAGCTGGGCCTTCTCGACGTCGAGATGCGCCCATATTACGGCTGTCTTGTAGGGAATGACTAAGTAGTTGAAGAGATGCTTGGCAAAAAAGAAGCAGGCGATGAAGGCGATAAAAAACGCGCCGATCGACCAGATCAGCCGCGTGCGCAACTCCATCAGGTGCTCGATCAACGGCTGCGGCTTATCTTCGGACTCACCGCTCATGCCTCGTCCTTTTTCTTCATCTGTACCGGCGTCTTCGGCGTTGCAGGCTTCCTGACTGCCGTCGTGCGCTTCGGCTTTTCCACAGGCGCGGCAATGGCAAAGGCGGCCTTATCTGCGGCCTTGGCGCGTGGCTTGCGTACGGCCTTCGGCTTGGCGGCAACCGTTTCGGCCTGGACGATCGCTGCTGCGACGGGTTCAGGCTGCGCAGGCGCCGGCACCAACGGCGGCGCTTCCGGCAGGCTCATCGACGGCGTCGGGGCTGAGACCGCAGCAGGCGGCACCTCGGTCTTGTTTTCCGGGGCCACGGTCGCCTTCTGCAGGTCGGCCTTGATCTCGTTGCCCATCTGGCGAAGCGGATTCATCGCCTCGCGCAGGCTATTCACCGGGTTGAGCTTCTGAGCGTCGCTGAGCGTCTGGCGGACATCGTCAAGCTCTGCCTCGCGCAACGCTTCATCGAACTGCGCGCGGAAGTCACCCGCCACCTTGCGGGCGCGCTGCGTCATCTTGCCGAAAGCGCGCAGCATCGGCGGCAAATCCTTGGGACCGACGACCACGATCAGGACCACCGCGATGACCAAAAGCTCGGTCCAGCCAATATCGAACATGCAAGGCTCCTGGACGGGAAGCGCGGGGGCAGCGCCTTTTCCCGGACTTGGTTATTTCGTTTCGTCGGCCTTGTGATCGACGGTCTTTGCCGTTTCCGGCGCGTCCTCGTCCGTCATGCCCTTTTTGAAGCTCTTGATGCCCTTGGCAACGTCGCCCATCAGTTCCGGGATCTTGCCGCGACCGAACAACAACAGCACTATGACCAGAACGATCAACCAGTGCCACATGCTAAAAGAACCCATTACCCTAACTCCCTGTTTCGTTGTTCCCACGATGTAAGGATTTCAAACACCGTTTCCAACATCACGCCTTTTGAACTGCGCTTAATGTCACGGTATCGCCCTTTGTGACAAGCCATTGACCCGTCGAAAAGTGGCGGCCCCCATTGTTTTCGCCATGCATGGCAAAAGCAAGACGCAAGCCCCTCAATCTTCGGAGGCGCCGCGCGGCGCCAGCAACCCCAGTTCCTCGAGGTCCATCTGGGTTATCGGGTCCTCGTCCTCGGTCAGTTCGTCGTTCATCAACGGCGAGGGAATATTGAAATTCGCCGGAATCCGGCCTGACAGCAAGCCCGCTCCCTTCAATTCTTCGAGACCGGGCAGGTCACGCAGTTCCTCGAGACCGAAATGGTCGAGGAAATCGCGTGTCGTGCCCAGTGTCACTGGCCGGCCCGGCGTGCGCCGGCGGCCGCGAAACCGCACCCAGCCGGCTTCCATCAGCACGTCGAGCGTGCCGCGCGAGGTCTGAACGCCGCGGATATCCTCGATTTCGGCCCGGGTCACCGGCTGGTGATAGGCAATGATCGCCAGCACTTCCAGTGCGGCGCGCGACAGCTTCTTCACCTCGTTTTCATCGCGGCGGATGACAAAGGACAGATCGGCCGCGGTGCGGAAGGCCCAGGCGCCCTCGATCTGCACGAGGTTGACGCCGCGCGGCGCATATTGCGCTTTCAGACGCAGCATGATTGCGCGCACGTCAGCATTCTCAGCCAGACGCTCAGCCAGGAAGCTCTCGGAAACCGGCTGCGAGGAAGCGAAGACCAGCGCCTCGGCGATGCGCTCTGCCTCGATCTCCGCCTGCAAGTCGCGGCCCCTGCCTTCGAAATCGTCCTCGAAATCCTCATCACTCTTCGGATCGATCAAGCCGGCTGCTCCTGCTCCACCACCTGCAGCGTGGCGTGTTTGGGACCGCGGCGCATGTATAACGGCTGAAAGGCGCCGTCCTGGCGGATTTCCAACTTGCCCTCGCGCACCAGCTCTAGCGAGGCGGCAAAAGCGCTAGCGATCGCCGTGACGCGTTCCTCGGGCGCTGCGAGATAGCGCAGCAGATAATGCTCCATCGCTGTCCAGTCGCCGACCTCGCCGATCATCTGGGTCAGCAATTCGCGGGCATCTGTCAGCGACCAGACGCTGCGTCTCTCGATCGTCACATGGGTGACCGCATTGCGCTGGCGCAGCGCCGCATAGGCGGTCAACAGATCGTAGAGGCTGGCCGCATAAGCGGATTGCTGCCGGTCGGGAATATGCTCGGGCGCGCCGCGCATGAAGATGTCGCGGCCGAGACGGTTGCGGTTGACGAGGCCTTCCGCAGCCTGGCGCATGGCTTCGAGGCGTTTCAGCCGGAAGGCGAGCGTTGCCGCCAGTTCCTCGCCGGAAGGACCGTCATCCTTGGCCTGCTGGGGAATGAGCAGCCTCGACTTCAGAAAGGCGAGCCAGGCTGCCATGACGAGATAGTCGGCGGCAAGCTCGATGCGGATGCGCCGGGCGCTTTCGACGAACTGCAGATATTGCTCGGCAAGCGCCAGCACCGAAATGCGCGACAGATCAACCTTCTGGTTGCGGGCAAGATAGAGCAACAGGTCGAGCGGGCCTTCAAAGCCGGCGACATCGATCACCAACGCCGGCTCGTGGCTGGCGCGCTCGGCACCATTTTCCTGCCACAGCTTGTCCATCGGCGTTGCCGCCTGCGAACGCTCCGTGCCCTTGACCGTGTTCACCACCCTGCTCCTCTACAATCAGACCGTCGCAAACATCGCCTCGAATTCTGCCCTCAATTCCGCTTCGTCGGCGGCATCTGCTGCCGTGAAGCCCGCCTCCACCGCTTTTGCGCGGACAAGCGATTGACCGGCGATCTGCGGAACATTTGCCACGACCTCGCGCATCTCGTCCATATGGCCGTTGCAATGCAGCACGATATCGCATCCGCCTGCAATGATATTCGCCGCCCGTTGACCGATCGTGCCGGAAAGAGCATTCATCGAGCTGTCGTCGGAGAGCAGCAGACCGGTAAAGCCGATATGCTCGCGGATGATACCGTCGGTCACTTTGCGCGACGTTGTCGCCGGATTATCGGGATCGATGGCGGTGAAGACGACGTGGCAGGTCATCGCCATCAACTCGTCTTTCATCGCGACGAAGGGTGGGAAGTCATGGGCTTCCAACTCATCGCGCGAGACGGTGACGACAGGAAGTTCCAGATGTGAGTCCGCAAAGCCGCGGCCGTGGCCGGGAACATGCTTCATCACCGGCAACAGGCCGCCGGCCTTCAGCCCCTCGGCAGCCGCCCGGCCCATCGCGATGACGGTCTCGAGATCGCCGCCATAGGCGCGGTCGCCGATGACATTGCTGCTGCCCTCGACCGGCACATCGAGCACCGGCAGACAATCGACATCGATGCCGAGGCTCGAAAGGTCGAAGGCGTGCAGCCGCGACATCGCCCATGCGGCGCGCAGGCCGAGCCCTGGGTCGCGGCGATAGAGATCGCCGAGTTCCCGGCCTGAGGGATAACGCTTGAGAATGGGTGGCCGGATGCGCTGGACACGGCCGCCCTCCTGGTCGATCAGCACCGGTGCATGCCAGCCGACGCTGTCACGCAGTTCGGCGACAAGATCGGTAATCTGACCTGCCTCCGAGATGTTGCGCCCGAAGAGGATGAAGCCCCAGGGCCGTTCGCCCCGATAGAAGGCTTTCTCTTCGGATGTGAGGGAAAGGCCACTGCAGCCAAGGATCATCGCTTTTGATTCGGTCATTTGAGAATCATAGACGGCGCCCGGCCAAATGCGAGCAAGGTCGAAAGCGATGCACAAAAAAGAGCGGCGGACCGATCCGGCCCGCCGCTCTTGTTATTCCATTCAAACCCGAGACTACTTGGAGATCAGGCAGCTGCCGCCCGCTGCGCGATACTGTTCGCAGAGCGCTGCGGCCTCGTCCTTGGAACCGGCAGGAATACGGACACGGTAGAAAGTGCCCTTGCCGGCGATATCGGCCTTGCGGATCTCATGTGCGCGGCCACCAAGCACACCGGCGAATTTCTTCGACAGGTTGGCATAGGATTTGGTCGCCTCGTCTTGCGACGGCAATGAGGCGATCTGGATGCCGTAGCCGCCGGCGGACGCGGCCTGCTGCGGCTGAGCGGCGACCGGTGCTGCGGCCGCGACCTCAGTCGTCTTCGGCTGCTGTGCCGGCTTCGGCTGCTGTGCCGGCGGTCGGACATTGCCCTTCTCGGTCACGGTGCCGACAACGTTGACGGGCTGCTCGGCCGGACGGGCGATCGGAACCGGAGCGGTATCGGTCATCGCCCCGGTCTTGACCGGGCGCACCGGCGGTTGGACCGGGGCGGGATTTGCAGCCTGCGTGTCGGCGCCACCTGTCAGCGGCGGCTGTGCCGGCGTCGTTTCGGCAGGTGCTGCAGAACGAGCATCGGCGGAAGCAACCTCGGCGCTTGACGGGAAGCTTGCGGCCGTTCCGCCTACCGGCGGCACCGGCGAAGCCGATTGCGCCGACGGGGCCGTCAACGCCGGCATCGGCTGAGCAGACGATGTCACCGGGGCAGCCGGCTGGTCGACGGCTGCTGGTTCCTCGCGGGCGACCAGCGTGCCATCGGGCTTGACGATCATCGTGCGGACCTTGCGCGGCGAAACGGACGGCGCCTTGTCGGCATCGCTGGCGGGCGCGTTTTCGGCATTGTCCTGGTTCGGCAGCAGCCGAGGATCCTCCGTCTCACCGACTGCGGTCGGTGTGACCTGATCACTCGGGTTGGCGTTCTCGTCGTCCTCAGGCAGCGCTTCCGGTGTCAGCGTGCGCTGGACGACATCGACCGGCGCCTCGTCGGAAGAAACCAACGCCTTCTGCTTCGGCTCCTCGGCAGAACCGGCAACACGGTCGTAGACCGCCTTGTCCTGGTTCGGCACGGTCTTGCCGCCGGGATTTTCCGGAACCACCTTGACCGGCTCCTTGTCGGCGGCGATCACGCGCGGCTCGCCCGATGCGACGATGCCGAGCCCCTCGCCGTTCCAGACGGAGGAATAGACACCGTAACCGACGCCGGCGAAGACCACGAGCACGACGGCTCCGGCAAGCAGCCGGCGCATCGACCGGGCCCGGCTGAAATCAGCCGCCTGGCTTGCCGACTCAATCCGAACTTCGGAGGTTTCGCGGCGCTCGACCGGCTCGCGCACGCTGCGGCGGAAATCCTCCTCCAGCGCCCGTTCGAAATCATCGAGGCCATCGGCGATGGTGGGCTTGACCACCTTTGCCGCTGCGGCAGCCGTATCCGTGGCCAGCGCCGGGTTTTCCCGCGGCTTGGCCGGTTCGAAGAAGCTCGCGATCTCCGCGTCGAGATCAAAATCGAAATCCTGAGTTTTCGCGACCGGAGCTGGCTGCTCGACCGGCGGTAGCGCCGGCACGTGCATGTCCTCGACAGCCTCAGGACGATCCTCCGGATCGGAGATCATCGCCGGATCAAACGGCAAGTCTTCGGTCGAGTCAGCGACAGGCGTCCAGTTGAAGGCCGGAGCCGGAGTTGGAACCTGAGCCTGAGCCCGAACGTGGGACTCAGCAACGACAGCCGGAGCGGGCCGTGCAGGGGCGGAAGCCGCCTGCTGGAAAGCAGGAATTTGTGGCTCAGGCGCAAAAACGGCGGCGGGCCGAGGCGAGACGGCAGCGACCTGCTCGGGAGCACGGACTGCCGGCTCCAGTTGCGGCGCGGGCTCAGCCGGAGCCAACTCTGGCCGTTCGGAGAAATCGAGATCGGCGAGTTCCAGCTCGATGCCGGCAAGATCCAGCTCGAAATCATGGCCGGCGAAGGGATCGTCGGCTTCCGGTACAGGTTGCGGTGCCCGCGAATATGCCGTCGCGGCAGGCTGAGGTGCAGCGACCTCGGCAAGCTGCGGCGCGACCGTTACGGCTTCAGCAGCATAGACCGGAGCCGGCTCGACCGGAGCAGGCCCAACGGCAGCCGCGGCGACCGGTGCCGGCGCGATCACTTGCGGCTGGACAAATGCAGCGGCAACGGGGGCTGCCTCGATCGATTCGGCCTGCGGCGAAACCGTCGCCGGATTGGGGCGTTGCGGTACCGGATAACGCGAGACGTCGGCGAGCAGATCGTCAAGATCGAAAGTGCCGGCAGTGTGCGGAACGTCGGGCACGACCTCGGTCAGCGCGGCATCGGCCTGGATCTCGCCTTCGACGGCGGCGGCAATGAGATCGAAACCGGCGTCGGACCCGAAATCTTCCAGATCGTCTTCGATTTCGACGAAGTCCTCGACCTCGGCAACCTCTTCCGACGCGATCACCTCGTCGTGGCGATCGAGCTCGGCGGGGAAGCCGAGCGACGGAGACGCGGATTCGAATTCCTCGGACGGCTCGGCAGCGACGATGGGGGCCAACTGCTCGACGGCGGGGGCGGACTGCTCGATTACGGGCTGCGGCTCTGCAGCGGGCAGATCGGCGGAATGCGCTTCAGCCACCGGCGCTGCGGCTGCTTCGACCACAGGTTCGGGCTTCGGCGGAACAACCGATTCCTCGCGTTTCGCGGCGTGGAAATTGGCAAGCGGCAACCTGATGCTGGCGGCCGACCACTGCGGCGCCTTGGCGGGCTGCGGCAGCGAAGAGACCGGAGCAGCACCGATCGACAGCTCAAGCTCCTCGATCAGGTCGCGGGCACCGCCGATAGCCGATTGCACCGGCGTCTCGAGAGCGGGCTCGACGGAAAGCTGCTGCGGCCAAGCCGCCGGGTCGGCGGCGGGCGCATCCCAGTTGCTTGCTGCAGGCACAGTTGCTTCCTCAGCCTCAACGGAGGCGACGGAAACCGGCTCTGCAACCTCCGGCCTCTCGGCAGCCGGAGAAACATCGAGAACGGGCTCAATGTAATCTTCGGGGATGACGTCGTCAGAGATCGGCTCGGCTGGCCGGTCGAGCTCTGCGAGCGGACGTGGCGAATCGTAACGGTCGAACTCGCGGCCAAGCTCGTCCTCGAGATCGAGGGCGGGCTCCTGCCGCGCGGGCTCGGTTATCGTGTTTGCTGCAACACGGGGTTCGAAGCCGACGATACGGGCAAGTTCGGCCAACGGATCATCGTCGGCAAACAGGTCATCTTTTCCGCGCGTATCATACGCAAGTTGTTTATCAGCCATGCCTATCCCACTCGCAAACGCCAACTCTGAATTGCCAGCGCATTGTGGGGAAATGGTGACGTTATCGCATTTCGTCCGGTGCGGCAGTGCCTGTAATGGCAAGTCCCGACTTCAAAACCGACGCGACGGCGTACACCAGCCCAAGTCTGGCAATAGTTGATTCTCGGTTTTTATCATTAACAAATCGTAATTCCGGCTGATCTTTACCTTTGTTCCAGTGCGCATGGAAAGAACTAGCGAGGTCGTAGAGGTAAAAAGCGGCCCGATGCGGCTCCTGTGACTGGGCTGCAGCCTCGACGATCCGCGGGAATTCGGCGAGCTTGGCGACGAGCTGCAATTCGGCCGGATCGCCAATGCCTGCAACGGTTTGCGCCAGTTCGGCGGGCGAAACATCGAGGTCGCCAAAAGCCTCCCTCGCCTGCCGGAAGACCGACATGCAGCGGGCATGCGCATATTGCACGTAAAAAACCGGATTATCTTTCGACTGTTCCGTCACTTTGGCGAAATCGAAGTCGAGCGGCTCGGAATTCTTGCGATAAAGCATCATGAAACGCACCGAATCACGACCGACCTCCTCGACCACTTCCCGAAGCGTAACGAAATCGCCCGAGCGCTTCGACATCTTCACCGGCTCGCCGTTGCGATAGAGCTTGACGAGCTGGCAGAGCAGCACCGTCAGTTTCGCCTTACCGTCCGAAACGCCACGTGCAACCGCTTCCAGGCGCTTGACGTAGCCGCCATGGTCGGCGCCAAGCACATAGATCATCTCGTCGAAACCGCGGTCGAACTTGTTCTTGAAGTAGGCGACGTCGGCGGCGAAATAGGTGTAGGAGCCATCCGACTTGATCAGTGGCCGGTCGATATCGTCACCGACTTCGGTCGAGCGGAACAGCGTCTGTTCGCGATCCTCCCAATCCTCAGGCAGTTGTCCCTTCGGTGGCGGCAGCGTGCCTTTGTAGACAAAGCCCTTGAAGGTCAGGTCGTTAATCGCCGTGCGGATCGCGGCTGCACCATGGGCATGCAGCGTGCGCTCGGAGAAGAAGACGTCATGATGGACGTTCAGCGCCGCCAGGTCTTCGCGGATCATCACCATCATCGCATCGATGGTGCGATCCTTGACGATCGGCATCCATTGGTCTTCCGGCATGTTGTGCAGCCGTACGCCGTAATCGGCGGCAAGCGACTGGCCGACGGGCACGAGATAGTCGCCTGGATAGAGACCCGAGGGAATTTCGCCGATCTTTTCGCCGAGCGCTTCGCGATAGCGCAGGAAAACCGAACGGGCGAGCACGTCGATCTGCGAGCCGGCATCGTTGATATAGTATTCCTTCTCGACGTCGTAACCAGCAAAGGCGAGCAGGTTGGCGAGCGCATCACCGACGACGGCACCGCGGCAATGGCCGACATGCATCGGGCCGGTCGGATTGGCCGAGACATATTCGACGTTGACCTTCCGGCCCTCACCAAGCGTCGAGCGGCCGTAATCGATGCTGGCGCCGATCATCGCAGCGAGCAGCCGCTGCCAGTAGCCGACGGCCAGACGGATGTTGATGAAACCCGGGCCGGCGACCGAAACCTCGGCGATGTCGGCATCCTCCCTGAGCTTGGCGATGATGATGTCGGCCAGCGCGCGCGGGTTGGTTCCGAGCGGTTTTGCCAGCACCATGGCGGCATTGGTCGCGACATCGCCATGGCTCGCGTCACGTGGCGGCTCGACGGCGATGCGGCCGAAATCGAGCTCGGATCGCTTTTCCCTGACCAGATCGATCTGTTCAAGGGCGGTTTTGATCCTGGCTTCGAAGTCGGTAAAAAGGTTCATCACACTCTTCCATGCATAGGCTGTGCCAAAGGCTTAAATCGGCCTTCGGCGGGGCGACCGCTGCCTATCGCAAATCCGGAGTCTGGTCAAACAATCGCCTGTGGGCGCTGATCGCATAGGTGTCGGTCATGCCGGCGAGATAATCGCCGACATGGCGGGCCTTCGGCGCATCCGACAGGCCGGCGATATGATCGACCCAGTAGTGGCTCTGCATCTCCTTGGGATTGGCCATGTAGGCGGCAAAGAGATCGGTGACGATCTGCGCCGCACCCGCACGGATGCGCATGATATCGGGATTGCGGTAGATACGTTTGAAGAGCATCGCCTTGATCAGCCTGTCGGTCTCGGCCATGTGATCGGAAAACGTGGCGATAACCCGGTCGGCACCGCGAATGTCGGCTGCGCTCTCGGGGCGCAGCAGGGAAAGGCGTGCCTGCGCGACGCCGATCACGTCTTCGACCATGCGGGTGATCTGCCGGCGCATGATCTCATGGGTGAAGCGGCTCGGCTCCAGATGCGGGTATCGCGCCCTGACCTCGGCCATCAGCCCGGCGAGAAACGGGATTTCCTCCAGCATATCGAAAGTCAGGTAGCCGGAGCGCAGGCCGTCGTCGATATCGTGGGTGTTATAGGCGATGTCGTCGGCGATCGCCGCGACTTGGGCCTCGAGGCTGGCATAGGTTGCAAGCTCGAGATCGTGCAGCTCGCAATAATCGAGGATCGGCTGTGGAACGGGACCGCGCGTGCCGACACCTTCGGGCGTCAGCAGCGGACCATTGTGCTTGACCAGACCTTCGAGGCTTTCCCATGTCAGGTTGATGCCGTCGAATTCGGCATAACGCCGCTCCAGCTTGGTCACGATGCGCAGCGATTGTGCATTGTGGTCGAAGCCGCCATAGGGCAGCAGCACCTCGTGCAGCGCGTCCTCGCCGGTATGACCGAACGGCGTGTGGCCGAAATCGTGCACGAGCGCCACGCCCTCGGCCAGATCCTCGTCGAGCTTCAGGGCGCGGGCGAGCGCGCGGGCAATCTGCGCCACCTCGATCGTGTGCGTGAGCCGGGTACGGTAATGATCGCCGTCCTGAGCGATGAAGACCTGGGTCTTGTGCTTCAGCCGTCGGAAGGCGGTGGTATGGACGATGCGGTCACGGTCGCGCTGGAAGTCGGAGCGCGTCGGGCTTTCATCCTCCTGATAAAGCCGTCCGCGCGTCGTCCAGGGGTCGGCCGCATAGACCGCCCTTTCACCGCTGCCGAAACCCAAAGCACGCCTATCGATCGTCATTGTTCACCGTCATCCTGCATGTTGCCGCATCTGCCCATTGACGCCGCTTTGCGCTCTTCATACCTATAGCCCGAAGAAACGGCAAAGAGGTGCTTTCTCAACCACCTCGGCGCATCATGGCCTTTTTACGAAGATCATGATAAGTTTGTTTGATATCAGGCATTTGAATATTCGAGTGCCAAAACCCATTCTCTCCGGATCTTGACCCCGGCAGGAGGAAACATGACGGATACGAGTGTAACCCTTTCAGATGCCGCAGCAAAGCGTATCGCTGCGATCGTCGGCGCCGAGGCCGGCAAGAGCGCGCTGCGCGTCTCCGTCGAAGGCGGCGGCTGCTCGGGCTTTTCCTACAAGTTCGACCTTGCCGACAGCGCTGATGACGACGACGTCGTCGTCGAAAAGAACAATGCCAAGGTGCTGATCGACAGCCTTTCGCTCGTCTACATGGCGGGTTCCGAGATCGACTTCGTCGACAATCTGCTCGGTCAATCCTTCCAGATCAAGAACCCGAACGCAGTGGCAAGCTGCGGTTGTGGCACCAGCTTCTCGATCTGAAGATCCGAACGCACTGCGTTCTCCCCATCGAACCGGCCGAAGATAATGCTTTCGGCCGGTTTACCGTCTTGTCCGACGACGAAAGACCACGATAAAAGAAGCGCACTAAAGCGCACCGCCTCGAAGCTGATTCATGCGGCGCGCTTTAGTTCTTTTGTTTTTATGCATGCCGTTATCCAGAACCGCTGCACATTTCTGGGCGACATGCATTATGCGCAACGGGACAGAGCCATGAAGATCGCGACCTGGAACATCAATGGCGTCAAGGCGCGCATCGACAATCTTACGCAATGGCTCAAGGATTCCGATCCGGATATCGTTTGCCTGCAGGAGATCAAAACGGTCGACGAAGGTTTTCCAAGGCTCGAGATCGAGGCGCTCGGTTATCACGTCGAGACGCACGGTCAGAAGGGCTTCAACGGTGTGGCCATTCTCTCGAAGAGTTCACCTTCCGAAGTGAACCGCGGCCTGCCCGGCGATCCGCTGGACGAACAATCCCGCTTCATCGAAGCGGTGTTCACCCTGCCCGACACACGTATCCTGCGCGTCTGCTGCCTCTACCTGCCGAACGGCAATCCTGTCGACACGGAAAAATATCCCTACAAGCTCGCCTGGATGGAGCGCCTGCGGACGTTTGCAGCCGAGCGGCTGGCCTATGAGGAGATGCTGGTCCTTGCCGGCGATTACAATGTCATCCCGGAACCGCACGACTGCTTCGATCCCAAGGTCTGGGAAAGCGATGCGCTGTTTCTGCCGCAGACGCGGGAGGCGTTCCGCCGGCTCGAAAATCTCGGGCTGACGGATGCCGTGCGCGTGACGACGGATGCGACGCAGCTCTATTCCTTCTGGGATTATCAAGCCGGCGCATGGCCGAAGAACAACGGCATCCGCATCGATCATCTGCTGCTGTCGCCTGAGGCCGCCGACCGGATGACGTCGGCTGCAATCGAAAAACACGTGCGGGCCTGGGAAAAGCCGTCCGACCACGTACCGGTCATCGCTTATTTCGATTTCACGGCCTGAGGCTTTTCGCCTTGATACTAGTCGTCGGAGCTAGTTGCGATGCTGTGCGAGAGGGATACCGCCGTGCGGCGGTCGGCCTCATTGGCAACGGAGAAGGCCTGTTCCTGCAGCGCTTCCATCCAGCTGCAATCCTTGGGCTTGCAGCGGTCGAGCGCGGCCGTCATCAGCGCCAGGCCGCGGGCCGTCTGGCCCTCGTCGAAAAGAATATTGCCGAAGACCGCCATGGCGCCTGGGTGACCGCTCTTGCGGGCCTGGTTCAGCCATTTCTTCGCCTGCTGCGGGCTGGAATTGCCGCCCTCGCCGGCCAGCATCATCTGCGCCAGCTGGAACTGCGCCTCGGGGACGCCAAAGGTGGAGGCCACCTGAAAATAAAGCTGGCGCGCCTGGCTGAGGTCGATCCGGACCGGACTGCCTGATATGCCGTGTTTGTAATAATTGGCGAGCGACAGCAGCGCGTTGACAAAGAAGCCGGTATCTTCCGAGCCCGGTTCGACGCCCTGCTGGGCGATTTCGCTGTAAATCTTGAAGGCTTCGAAATCATCCTGCGTGACACCGTCGCCATCGGCATACATATTGGCGAGCGCCCAGCGTGAGCCGGTGTGCCCCTTTTCAGCAGCGTATTTATAGGCTTCGACCGCCTCTTCCTTCTGTCCGTTCTTATAGGCCTTGAAGCCGAACTTGAAGAGGTCGAAGGGTCCGGATTCCTTGCTGACGCCCGCCTTGATGTCAAATGCGCGGACCGGGCCGGACAGCGCCAGCGCTACGGCCATCGACATGCCCATCAGCATGAATTTGAACAGTCTGAACTCGGACGTCACCATTTCAACCGATTTCTTTCGCTCATCGCAGGCAGGAAGCAGCGGCGCTCGCGCTGTGCATTCCGCGGATGTATTTCTTCGAGGCGAGCGATCCCGCGGCGAGCTCCATGGCTCCTTTGCCCGCGTCGCATCCAGCCCACTGGCCCTCTCTCGAAGGCCGAATTTTCAGCGCATCATTCAGAACCACCCGGCTCACGGCATGGCCCGACAGCAATCTCCGTGGCAGGCTTTCGACAGTTGCGGCATCCGCCTTCCCGCCTTCACCATAATCGTAAACAACAAATGTGACGAAACCGGTATCGACATCTCCAGGAAAGCCGTGCCGCTCATCCGAGCGGGCCGAAAACGACAACAAAGAACGGCTCGACGGCGCCGCCGTGAGACCGGATTGGCGGTCGCAACAGCCTTGTGCAGAAAGCGAAACGGCCGCAATCAAACGATTGTTGCCAATCGTATCGCGCGATCTGTTGTTGCCGGAAAAAAATCGACCCATGCTACTATTTACACGCACCGTAAGCCTGCCCATCACCTTGCCCGCAAATAGCGCTGCGCCCTCTTTGTGGCGGGAAATGGACAATTTCACCCCGCTGCCACCTTACGGCAATCGTCGTAAAAAAGTGTTGCTGAATCGTCACAAATCAGAACGTCCATTTGTCTTACGGAGTGCTCAAAAAAAGCCCGGCAGACTGCCGGGCTCTCAAACCTCTACTTGGGACGCAGGGTCAGAACTTGATCTTTACGCTGGTGGAAAGCGCCGCCACCAGATCGTCGCCGAAGGAATAAGAGACGTCGTCGCCGTAAGTCTTGCCGTTATAGACGAAGGTGCCGGATTCACCGGCGGTCATGATGCCGAGCGCACCGGCCAGACGCCATTCGACGTTTTCGACCGGCGTATAGGAAACACCTGCGCCAAGCGTCCACGTGTCGGTTTGGGCGCCGTAGCCCTGGCTTGTGCCGCGATCCCAGGTCAGGCTGAGGGCGCCTGCCCATTGGTCGTTGAACTTGTGGCCGACGCCGCCGCTGATCGTCCAGCCGTCGCGATACAAGAGGTCGAGCGAGGTGAGTTGGCTGCCGGCGTTGCAGGCGACGACGCCCTTGGTGGCCTTCGGGCAGAAGGCGATCGACTGAAGCACGCTCCAGTTCGTCCACTTGACCGAACCGAAGGCAAGCCAGTCGGGGGCAATGCCGCTCTGCAGCTTCAACTCGACGGAATCGGGCGCTTCGGCCGAACCGTAGACGGGCGTGACGATACCGAGGTAGGGATTGGTGGGACTGACGGCCTTCGGCACCTCGGTCAAGTCGACCGTGCCCGTGAGATCGTCATACTTGACCTTGCTGTTATAGACCAGGCTGGCGCGAAAGGCATATTCCGGGATTTCGTAGGCGACGCCCGCCCGCCATCCCCAAGCCTGGTCGGCAAGGTCCAGACGGCCAGTGCCGTCATAGATTAGTGCGGCCGGCAGAGTGGTGATCGGGGCGACGAGGCGCGTCTTGAACCCCTCGACCGTCTGGTAGAATCCGCCACCGATCAGGCGAAGCTGTCCGGGACCCATGTCGAAACGATAGGAGCAAGTGGCACCGTAGTTGCGGGTGCTGATCTTGGTTTCGATGTTGTTGTTGACGCCCAGCCAATCAGTGCCGGGATTGGTGTGTGCGCCGAAGGGCGTTGAATAATCGCCCAAGCAGTCGATGGCGTCTCCGAAACCAACCTTTACCCCGAGATAGGGGACCCAGTAATCCTCCGTCTCATCCGCTGTGGTCGAACCACCGCCGATGCCGTTGGTGCCGAGGCCGTCCGAGGCTTTGGTGTCCTTGACGTTCGTCAGCCTGCGCTGCGGCATGACATAGGTCGCACCGGATTGCACCGAGAACCGCGAATTGTCGAAGAGAAGGTCGATATTGTATCCGCCGCGCTCCAGACCGCCGGCGAAGGACGGCGATGCAAGCGACGAAAAAAGAACGAGCGACGTTACGCCCTTGGAAAACCTACGCGATGCCATTGTGTCTCCCCCACTCCAGCAATTGATGTCACGTCACTCTAGTAAGTGTTCGCTCGACATGGCAACGCGCGCCACGGCAGCGCTTCCAGGCATTGCAGCGACTAGCTTACGTAAAGAAATTGACGGACACGTCAAAAAATCTGGTTAATAAAATTTTATTCCCAGGTTATCGGTTTTAAGATGGGCTTTTGGGTTTTCATTCCAAACATTGCAGAAGCTGTATCAATCCGACAACAGTGGCAGTTTTCACCCCCAGGAGGTCCGTCCAGCCGTAATCCACAGGCTCAGCGCCTGAAATCAGCCGCTTTCAGGCCGAATCACGCGCGCCGAAACCAATGAAAAAGACGCGCCCGAGGAGGGACGCGCCTTTGAAATAAAATACCAAAACGGGCGATGAACCTTACCCGGCTTCGCTTACCCTGGAGAGGGCAGTGTTCAAGCTGGCGATCTGGCCCTTCAGCTCGTCGAGGCGCTCGCGTTCGGCCTCGACCACTTCGGGATTGGCGTTGGCGACGAACTTCTCGTTTGAGAGTTTGCCGTTGATGCGCGAAATCTCACCTTCCATTTTGGCGATCGCCTTTTCGAGACGGGCCTTTTCGGCGGAAAGGTCGATCAGATTGCCGAGCGGCAGGCAGATGGTAGCCTCCGCGACGACGATCTGAGCAGCCCCCTTCGGCGCATCGTCGGCCAGCGATATTGCCTCGACACGGGCAAGCCGCTTGATGGCGGCGTCATGGCGGAACAGACGTTCGCGCGTCAGGTTGTTGGCCTTGACGACGACGAGCGGGGCTGTGGCCGACGGCGGTACGTTCATTTCGGCGCGTACTGAGCGGATGCCGGAGACGAGGTCGATCAGCCAGTTGATCTCGTCGGCGGCCGCGTCGTCGGCATAGGAGGGCGACGGCCATTCGGCATGGCAGACCAAGGTGTCGCGCTCTTTGCCCTCGCCTGCCGTATGGGCCCAAAGCTCTTCGGTCATGAAGGGCATGAAGGGATGCAGCAGCTTGTAGATCTCTTCGAGAATATAGGCGCTGCAGGCCTGGGCCTCGGCTTTGGCACCCTCGTCCTCACCATTGAAGACCGGCTTCAGGAGCTCGAGATACCAGTCGCAGACCTCGTTCCAGACGAAGCGATAGAGCGCGCCGGCGGCATCGTTGAAGCGGAAGGCTTCAAGCGCTTCCGTAACGTCACGTTCCGTACGGGCAAGCTCCGTCAGGATCCAGCGGTTGATGGTGAGTTCGGCCGCCTCGGGCACAAAATGCGGGTCGCTCTTGACACCGTTCATCTCGGCGAAGCGCGTGGCGTTCCAGAGTTTTGTGCCGAAGTTGCGATAGCCGGCGATGCGGGCCGGATCGAGCTTCACGTCGCGGCCCTGCGCCGCCATGATCGCCAGCGTGAAACGCAGCGCGTCGGCGCCATATTCATCGATCAGTTCCAGGGGATCAATGACGTTGCCCTTGGACTTCGACATCTTCTGCCCATTCTTGTCGCGCACCAGCGCGTGAATGTAGATCGTATGGAAGGGTTCGACAGGATCGCCATTCTCGTCCTTCATGAAATGCAGGCCCATCTGCATCATGCGAACGACCCAGAACGGGATGATATCGAAACCGGTGACCAGAACACTCGTCGGATAATAGCGTGCGAGTTCCGGCGTTTCGTCCGGCCAACCGAGTGTCGAGAATGGCCAGAGCGCGGAGGAGAACCATGTGTCGAGCACGTCCTCATCCCGCGTCAGGATCTCGCCCGGCTTGAAGTTTTCGAGCAGGTCCTCGACATAAGCCTTCATTGGTCCTTCATGCGAGAGGTAATGCTGGATCGCCGCCTGCAGCGCCTCTTCCTCTGTCTGTTCGACAAAGACCTGGCCGTCCGGGCCATACCAGGCGGGAATCTGATGCCCCCACCAGAGCTGGCGAGAAATACACCACGGCTCGATGTTCTCCAGCCAGTTGAAATAGGTGTTTTCCCAGTTCCTGGGAATGAACCTGGTTCTTCCCTCGCGAACGGATTCCAGCGCGGGTTGTCCCAACGTCTTGTTGTCGACAAACCATTGTTCAGTCAGCCGCGGCTCGATAGGCACGCCGCCGCGGTCGCCGTGCGGCACCATGTGCTTGTGCGGCTCGATCTTGTCGACGAGGCCGGCCTCTTCGAAAATCTCGACGATGATCTTGCGCGCGAAGAAACGGTCCTGTCCTTCCAGACGGTCCCAGGCGCCATGCAGCGCTGCCGGATTGTCGAGACCTTCGAGGAAGTCCTCGTTCTCCTTGATGGTAATCGTGGCATCGACATTCATGACATTGATGGTACGCAGCTTCGCGCGTTTGCCGACCTCGAAGTCGTTGAAATCATGCGCAGGCGTGATCTTCACCGCGCCCGTGCCGGCCGTCGGATCGGCATAGGAATCAGCGACGATCGGTACCTTGCGGCCGACGATCGGCAGGATGACATGCTTGCCGACGATCGATTCATACCGCTCGTCTTCGGGGTTGACGGCAATGCCGGTATCACCCAGCATCGTCTCCGGCCTCGTTGTCGCGACGACAATATAGTCACGCGTCTCGAATTCGGTCGGCTTGCCTTCCTCGTCGAATGCAATCGGATATTGGTAGGTGACACCCGGCTCTAGCGGATAGCGCAGATGCCAGAGATGGCCCTTTACCTCGTGCTGCTCGACCTCCATGTCGGAAATGGCAGTCAGGAGTTTGGGGTCCCAATTGACGAGGCGCTTGTCCTTGTAAATCAGGCCTTCCTTGTAGAGTGTGACGAAAACTTCGAGGACGGCCTTCGACAGGCCCTCGTCCATGGTGAAGCGTTCGCGCGACCAGTCGCATGAGGCACCAAGGCGCTTCAGCTGGTTGAAGATCAGGCCACCCGATTCAGCCTTCCACTCCCAGACCTTGTCGATGAAGGCGTCGCGGCCCATTTCGCGGCGGCCGGGCAGCTGCTGTTCCATCAGCTTGCGCTCGACGACCATCTGCGTGGCGATGCCGGCATGGTCCATGCCCGGCTGCCAGAGCACGTCCTTGCCGCGCATGCGCTCGAAGCGAACCATGATGTCCTGCAACGTGTTGTTGAGCGCATGGCCCATGTGCAGCGAACCGGTAACGTTCGGCGGCGGGATGACGATGGTGAAGGTCTCGGCCCCGGGCTTGGCGTTCGCGCCGGCGCGGAAGGCGTCGTCCTCATCCCATTTTGCAGCGATTTTGGGTTCGACGGCAGCTGAATCATAGGTCTTGTCGAGCATTTTCTGACCAATTTCGAGGTTCGAGGATGGCGTTTGTAAATAGGATGGCTACCGGCAAGTCAATAAAAAAGCCGCCCCGGAGACCGGAGCGGCTTTTCAGGAAAAAGCAATCCGATCAGCGGCGCGGGCCGCGCGCCACGCGCTCGATCTCTTCACGCACCAACCGCTCGACCAGCGTCGGCAGATTGTCGTCCAACCATTCGCGCAGCATCGGGCGCAGCATATCCTCTGCAATCTCGTCCAGCGAGCGGCGCTCCGCACCGTCGATCGCGGCGGCGAGCTCCTCGAAAGAGCGGCTGATCTGCAGACCGGCATCCTGTGAAAGCAGCGTCGGCTGGACCTCGTCCATGACGCTCGGCAGAAAACGTTCGGCCGACGACTGTGCGGGTTCCAAAACCGGCGGCATTGTTTCGACGGCGGGCGCCGGCTCGTCGATTGCGACCCGCGGTGCTTCCGCATAGACCGGCTCGGCCGGCTGCTCGATCACCGCCTGCGGAACGGGTGCAACGCTAGCCGGAGGAAAAACAGGCTGCGCCGGCTGCGGCTGCGGTGCTGCTGCACGCGGCGGCTCCGGCATCACTGCCGGCTGCGGTTCGGGCTGGCGGAAGCCGCTCGGAATCTCACGCAGTGCCTGACCGGCCTGCACGGCGCTGCGCTCGGAGGCGGCGCGCACGCGGGCGGCGACATCGGCAAGCGACAGGGCGCGGGCCGGCACTTCTGCTTCAGGGGCGGTGCCGGCCGAATTGGCGGCGACGAAACGCGGATCGGAGGAGCGCATGGCCGGTTCGGGGAACTCCACGCCCGCATAGGTGTCATCCACCGTCAGATGGATTTCGGAGCCGTTCTCATCCTCATCGGCGCCGTAGACCGGCGGCAGGGATGCGGAGATCGCCTTGCCGGCGCCGGGCTCATTGCTTTCGATGATCTGGCGAATGGAGGCCAGAATTTCTTCCATGGACGGTTCACGCGCTACACCTGGCTGAGCCATTTCAATCCCCGTTATCCAAAAACAACGACCGGATGATGTGGAGCGTTCACCCGAATCACCACGACCTTAGAATACCCCAGGCGGGAAAAAAATCATCGCGAATCAAATGAATGCGGCCATGCACAGTTTTGTTACCCGATGTTTGCGACCTGGCGGCGTCAGGGTAATTCATGTTTGTGAAGGCTTTCCAGCGGCACGAACAAAAACCGAGTATTAATGACAAGCCTTGCTCTTTACTCAGCGTCATCCTCGGCCTTGTGCCGAGGATCTGCGACGGAGAAATAGGCAGGCCTATTAGCCGGTCTGACAGGCCCCATTGACGCCCGTTGCTGAATTCATCGACAAAACCGCCTCAGAAAACGAATTCTCGCGCCTTGGCGAAACCGGGCAGCGGCTTCACGGAGGCATTGAAGAAGACGTTTTCCGAAACGGCGCCGCGCTCGGCGACGAATACCTTGGCGCGGGCAGCATTGCCGTAACCTTCGACGGTGATCAAACGGCCGCCATCACGCAATTGACCGAGAAGAGCTGCCGGAACCTCCTCGACTGCGCCATTGACGAAGATCAGATCATAGGGAGCGCCGGCAGCGTAGCCCTTTTCGAGTGGTCCGGTCACGACTTCGACTTTGGCATAGCCGGAAAGCTGCGCCTTCGCCTCGGCGGCCAGCGTCTCATCGCATTCGAGCGCGATGACGGAGCCGGCAATGATCGACAGCAGCGCCGATGCGTAACCCGTACCGCAACCGACTTCGAGGACGAAATCATTCTTGGTGATCGCGGCCAGCTGCAGCAGCTTGGCGAGCGGCGATGCCTCCATCAGGAATCGGGCCGGCTTTCCCGGTGCTGCGGGCGATATCTCGACATCGTTGTCGATGTAAGCCAGCAGCTTCGCCTTCTCCGGCACGAATGCCTCACGCGGCACGGAGAGAAACGCAGTCAGCACGGAATGCGAGGTAACGTCCGTCGTGCGAACCTGGGTGTCGACCATCTTTGCGCGCGCTGCTTCGAAATCCATCATGTCCTCTGGCTCTTGAAAGCGGTTCCTATCCTTCGTCTCTTAATCCCCGCCACGGATGCTTTCAAGGCTTGGCAGCCTCCGGCGTAAAGAATCCGGCAGGCGCATCTTCCGCGCCACAGGGGGATTGAAGCGCTGCAACGCAAACGTGGAATCCCCTGCCCCGTCATGTTATGATCCTCAACGGAGGAAATAAGGAGGAGCAGGCCATGTCTGCGATTTTCGAGTATTTCTCGCTGTTCGATTTTTTCATCGTCGCAGCACTCATCGGCATATTCTGCTGCGGGCTGCTTGACGGCGAAACGACCCTGAAGTGATTGGGCGCCGAAGGGCGCTCAGAGATTCCCGGCATATCGTCTGCATCAATCTCATGCAGGCAGACGCGGGTTTGATTTGCGCTTGGTTCGTTTGAAATCACGGGCGAGACCCGCTGCCCGCTACGCATGTTGCCAACAGTAGCCAGCGCTTCCAGCCTCGACCACCTCACGCACATTAACGTTACGTCAACCATTTTGTTGCGGCGCCCTCACCTTTCGCTATGGGTGTGCGCATGCAAACCTTTCTGATAAAATCGCGTGATATAGAAGCGCTTCACTACAATGCCGATGCCCGCCTGCTGCTGATCAAATACAGCAGCGGCGACATTCGCAGCTTCACCGGCGTTTCGCCGCGGGCCATGCGACGGCTGCTCGGCGCTGGTCCCGAAATCGGTAGCGGGTCTGGATCAAGCGATCTGGAATATCAGGCGCAAATCCGCAAGGGCGGCCTGAAGGCGCTTCACCGCCTCAGGGGAATCAATCCGTCGCAGTTCGATTTTTCGGCCCGCCCGCGGATCTGGTAGCCGTGCGTTTCAGACGCGACGCCTCGTCGCTTAACCGGCCGCAGCCAGGCGGTATACGTCGTGTGGAAAATTTTGGAGGCCTCGCCCGGAATTGAACCGGGGTACAAGGATTTGCAGTCCTCTGCGTCACCACTCCGCCACGAGGCCTCACGCGCTCGTTATCTGAGCCGTGGCGAGCGTTTAGAATGATCGTAAGGAAATCGCAAGAGGGCATTTCGGAAAAACGCCATTCCGCTGCTGCCGAAAAGGCCATTTTCCCATCCCGGAACGGCGCGGGCGCAGGCTGGGATTTCCATGGCCGTGACGATGCCCTATTTCCTGCCAATGTTTGCATTTGAAACGAATTGTCAGCTTGACGATCGTGCTGTTGGCCTCATATTGCCCCCGGGAGGGTGATAGGAGCTGCAATGGATTGGGCTGCCCTCAAATCGAAGCACGCGCATGCGGCATACGACGCCGACAGCCGGGATCTCCACGTAAAATTCCCGGGTTCTCCACCAGTGAAACATGCGGATATTCCGGCGCACGTTTACCAGAACCTGCTGGAAACGAGTGATCCGCACTTCTATTACAGTTATTATGTTGCGCCTTCCCGCGTATCACGGGGTGGGCGACATCCGGTCTCGGTCTCCCACGCGCTGAAGCTCGTCCTCCTGCTTGCCGTCTGCAGCCTCCTCATGGTGACCAGCCTCGATCCGGGTCCCAGTGGAGTGTTCGAGGAAAGCGAACTCAGGTCGAATTAGGCCCAAATTCGCATAGGCGGCGTGCCCGGCTCAATCGCTGGGCCTGCGGCAAGGCGACTGGCTGCTGGGTCGACATTGTCGGTTCTGTTCTGATTGCGATAACGGCGATCGTCGCGGTGGCGATCGTTGCTGCCATCACGCTCGTTCCGGCCGTTGAAATTGCGATAGTTACGAGGTCCGTTATAGCCTCCGCCTTGACCTTGGTCGATCACGCATCCCTCGGGACGGCGGCAGACGCCGCGAGCGTCAAAACCCCGGCTGTCGAGGGCCTCGGCAGGAACGCTTGAAAAAATCGCCGCCGCTGACACAACGACGATAAATAATGCCTTCATTTCCTCACCTGGACCAATTGGCGCGTTTTCGCATTTCACAATCCATAAACCATGAAGGCAAAAGCCATTCAGGGTTTCGCCAAATCTTTCTGGAGATGACTGTCAGCCAGCCGGGTCCCGCCGCCTGTGCCACCAGACCACCAGCCGCCGCCGAAGCCTGCGCGCGACAGGCAGATCGTGCGAAAGCACCAGGAGGCCGAGCGGCAGCATCCAGAATCCCAAGATTGGCAGGAAGCCTAAGAACCCGCAAAGAATGAGGGCCACGCCGATCGCCATCCGCGCGATGCGCGAACGGGGCATTCCGATGCTGAAGGAGCCGAGCATAAGCCTGCCGCTTGCATGATCGATGCCGAAGCGCCCCGCCCGCTTTTTGGGCCTTTCGCCGGCCCTCGTCTGTTCGCGATCATTCCGATTCGTCATTCCCCAGAGATGGGCACAGGCATCCCAAATACAAGTTCATTTCATTTTTTTGAAAAAACCGCTTGGCAAATCGGGCAAGCATTTGTATTAGCCCACTCACACCGCGCCAAGCAGTGATCCCTGGTAGCTCAGCGGTAGAGCATTCGACTGTTAATCGACAGGTCGCCGGTTCGAATCCGGCCCGGGGAGCCATTTTCAAGTTAATCGCCTGTTTCGTTGAGAAATCCGAAGACAGGCGTTTTCTTCTCACTTTTAGCCCTAAATCAGCATCCCCCTAATCCTTGCGAAAATCCACAAGACGCATAAATTCAATCCATCGGATAGCTTTTGCTGGTGACCACGGATGAACTGGCACCGTGCTGATGCAATCAAAGAAAGGTCGGGTCGAATGCTCCCCCCGACCTTTTTTTTGTTCAGACGCCGGAAACAAAACGCCCGCCGAGTTGCTGCTCGACGGGCTGCTGTGGTGGTGTGGTGAGGTCAGGCCGACGCGACTGTGACCGGGTTACTGCCGACTAAAAATCGAAATACACGGTCACACCTGACCGACGACGATAGCCGTAATCGTTGCGATAGCCGTAATCGTCGCGATAGCCGTAATAGTCGCGATGCCCGTAATACCGCGGACGGTAGCACGAACCGTAGTACCGGCAGTCGCGGTAAGCGTACCGGCGGTTCTTCCAGTGGCCATACGCATATCCATTGCCGTGTCGACGGTGTTTGACCTGCTCGACGTCGGCGGTGTGCATTGCAACTGGTTTCGGCACGACGATCGGCGTGGCGTTTAGCGGCAGGGCAAAACATGCAGCCAAGACTGTGGCTGCGACTGCGGGAAAAAGCTTTTTCATCGGCGCATCCTTTCAGGCTCCGAGTCTGGGTTAATAGGCATTAACCTGGCATGAACGGCTCTCCGCTGTGGAATTTCCAGAAAGACACCAGCCGCCGCGCCCTAGTGTCGGATGGGGTGGTGATCGCGCCGGCCATCGGTGTTGGAGGAGCGGAGGTCACGTCAATGTGGCGTGAAGTGCCCCCCGCTGTTGGCCTGGGCAGCGGCCGAAAGGAACCGAGCGCACCCATAAAGCTGAGAGCCGCCCGGCCGCGGCGCCGTATGAAGCGGCGTCGCTCGCCTGCCATCGTGATGGTCACGATCCGGTTCAAGCAAAGCAAGACAGGGGTCAAGCTAGTCATACCCCGTGCTCCTGTGGACCACTCGCTCCTGGCCCGTGGCCGCATCAAGAGACCGCGATCGGCAACGTTCTGAGAGGCCTGAAAAGTTCTCATGCTGCGAACTTGGCAGACGCTACTTCGCCCTAGCACAGAGCACCACTATAACATTGCAGACGTCTTCACCGGATTGCGCGACTCGAAAACAGCAGCGGCGCTTCACCTGCGGTAGCCAAAGAACCGCCAAGGGTGTAGAGCCCATCGCATGGCCCTAGACCCACTCAAAGCACTCTCCGACTATTCCGAAGCCGATTGCACCGTGCAGTTCTGGATTGCCGACGCGCCCGCGGTTGAATTCAAATCTCTACAGGCCGCCGTGAGTTACGCGAAAAACAATGGCGGTCGATGGCAGCAGATCGAAATCACGGTGCACTTGCCCCGCGAGGATATCGTTTACGCAACCGATAAGGTGCACCAGTTGATCGATGCATTGCGCCTTCACGGCCAGTGACATTGTTGGCATAGTCCCAAAGATCCAGGTCGCGAGAGAACAGCGTGGCCGCGGTCGTGTAAGCCCTCGTGGCGCCGGCCTTCATCGACGGCGATACCTCCGGGGCTGGTCGTCCTGGCGTTCGTCTTTAATGAAAGCGAAACGACGAACCGGCCGGCCTTTGCGTTGACGGTCGAATGATGTAGAGGCTGAGGCAGGACGCGACCGCCATTAACTTTAGAATGGGGTCGGGCGGCAGATTGACGTCACGTCGCTGCCACGAGATCACGTGGCCGTTCTCATCATCGGAGCGTGGGAACCGCGCTCGCAGCTCCTTTTCAAACACATACTTCCGCCACAGCAACCGGATAGGCTCAGTCATGGCTCTCGGTATGGCAATAGGAATTGGAATAGGCGCTGCGGTCGGCCCGATTCTGTTCGACGACGTCGCGATCGGCATCACGTTCGGGGTTGCGCTCGGCGCTGCCGTTGGGGCTACAATCAAACGGAAATGACGTCCGGGCTCGATCGCGATCCTATTGGCCAACGCTCCCGACTACGGAGCGCCTGCCTGACTTCTCCCCCATACTCCCGTTCTGTGCAGACGCGAGCCGCCTGCCTTTAATAGCTGCACGAACGGCCGTCGCCGGGTCGGAAGCCATCGGCGCAGGCCGGGTTCATGGAATCTCCCGGCTGATATCCCGATGCCGTGCCATATGAATTCGGCGGTGTCGAGCAGGCCGAGATCATGGCGGCAAGACTGATTGCTCCGGCTGATACAAATGCCCGAAATCTGTTCATTGATGCTTCTCCAGTTTACGCCGTGACGCCATCATGAGTGCCTGTCCCTTGGGAGCAGCGGGAGGAATTTATCTTGCCCCCAAAGATATAGGCGCGTTGCTCGACTGGCGTTAGCGGGAGCGCCCAAGATTTCGTCGATCTTTATCATCCGCGCCTGAAGATCGTCGACGATCAAGCCGGCCGGGAACAAAGGCCGTGGTTCAAAGTTGAGTGGCATTAACAACGTAACGTCAGTTTCTGACAGGAGGTCTCTCATGGGTCGCGGTATTCTACTTTGGCTGCTCGGTGTTCCACTGCCTATCATCATTCTTCTGGCTCTGTTTATGCGATAGGAGCAGATATGTCGGTTTCAATGACAGGTTCCGGAGAGATTGCCACTCCGGTCGAATCCTCCAAATCGGCTATGACATGGGGGCCTATCTTTGGGGGAGCCGCGGCAGCCATTGGCGTGACGCTCATCCTTTTGCTGCTCGGATCCGGGCTCGGGCTGACCATGGTGTCGCCCTGGTCGGGGCAAAGCAGTTCGCTCGGGACACTCGGTGTGACGGCGGCAATCTGGCTCGTTCTCGTGCAATGGCTCTCTTCGGCGCTCGGAGGCTATATTACCGGACGGCTGCGGACGAAATGGGCGGCTGTCCACACTGATGAAGTTTTCTTCCGTGACACCGCGCATGGTTTCTTGAGCTGGGCTTTGGCGACAGTCTTCGTCGCCTGCTTTCTTGCATCGTCGCTGACCTCGCTGGCCGGCGCAGGTGCACAAGCCGTGGGTTCAGCGGCACATGCCGTGGGATCGACTGCCACTGCCGCCGGTACGGCAGCAGCATCGTCGGCAACTTCGCCGGTGGATCTCTCCACTTCCTATTTTACCGACGCACTGCTGCGCCCCGATCAGGCGCGAGCAGCGGCCACATCCAATGATGCCGCGGCAACATCGGAGGTGTCTCGCATCCTGCTCAACGGCGCCGCCGAGGGCAAGATTCCCGATGACGACAAGGCCTATCTTGCCACCATCGTCTCTTCTCGGACCGGTCTTTCCGAAGCCGATGCACGCACCCGCGTCGATGCGGTGTTGAAGCGTATCGACGACACCAAGGTTGCCGCCCAGAAAGCTGCCGATGAGGCACGCAAGGCGGCCTCCACCACGGCCCTGCTCGGCTCGCTGTCACTTCTGATCGGGGCTTTCATCGCCTCTGCCGCCGCAGCGTTTGGCGGATCGCAACGCGACGAAGAGGAAGATCTCATCGTCACTTCCCGGCGCTAAAGGCCCGGGTGAACTCGGGGCGCGGGGTCGAAAGGCCGCGCGCCCTATTTATGTTGTCTTGTTTGAAACGCAGCCCTTCGCCAGGTTGCAGTTTATTTTGCGGCGAGCGGAACATGTGGCCATTTTTGAGCTTCGGTTAAGTCAAACCTTTTCCGGAGAAGATAGATGGCCAAGAAGACGTCCAAGATCTCGCCCTCGGACAGTGCAACGATCCATGATCAGAAACTGCATCGCGGTGCAGGCGGTGAGCTTCATCAGTTTGCCGAGGACGGCATGCCGGTGTTGACCACGGCTCAAGGCGGCCCCGTCTCCGACGATCAGAATACGCTTCGCGTCGGCGCCCGTGGCCCCGCCCTCATCGAGGACTTCCATTTTCGCGAGAAGATTTTTCATTTCGACCACGAGCGCATCCCCGAGCGGGTCGTCCATGCGCGCGGTTACGGCGCCCATGGCTACTTCGAAACATACGAATCGCTGGCCGCCTATACCCGGGCCGATCTTTTCCAGCGGCCTGGCGAAAAGACCCCAGCCTTCGTACGGTTTTCCACAGTTGCCGGCAGCAAGGGTTCCGTTGATCTGGCGCGCGACGTTCGTGGTTTCGCGGTGAAGCTCTATACGCAGCAGGGTAATTGGGATCTGGTCGGCAATAACATTCCCGTCTTCTTCATTCAGGACGCAATCAAATTTCCCGACGTCATCCATTCCGTGAAGCCGGAGCCCGACAGGGAATTTCCGCAGGCGCAGTCGGCGCATGACAATTTCTGGGACTTCATCACCCTCACCCCCGAAAGCATGCACATGATCATGTGGGTCATGTCGGACCGCGCCATCCCGCGCTCCTTTCGTTTCATGGAGGGTTTCGGTGTTCACACCTTCCGCTTCATCAACGCCGCCGATGAATCGACCTTCGTCAAATTCCATTGGAAACCGAAACTTGGCCTGCAATCCGTCGCATGGAACGAGGCGGTCAAAATCAATGGTGCGGATCCGGACTTCCATCGCCGCGACCTCTGGCAGTCGGTCCAGTCAGGAAACTTCCCGGAATGGGAGCTCTGTGTCCAGCTCTTCGATCAGGACTTCGCCGATACGTTCGACTTCGACATCCTCGATCCGACGAAGATCATTCCCGAGGAGGTCTTGCCGGTCAAACCGGTCGGCCGTCTCGTGCTCGACCGAATGCCCGAAAACTTTTTCGCCGAGACCGAGCAGGTCGCCTTCATGACGCAGAACGTTCCGCCCGGCATCGATTTCAGCAACGACCCGCTTCTGCAGGGACGGAACTTCTCCTATCTCGACACGCAGCTGAAACGTCTGGGTGGTCCGAATTTCACCCATCTGCCGATCAATGCTCCGAAATGTCCCTTCCACAATTTCCAGCAGGATGGCCATATGGCGATGCGCAATCCTGTCGGGCGGGTCAATTACCAACCGAACTCCTGGAATCAAGGGCCACGAGAATCGCCGGTTCAGGGCTATCGTCACTTCCCCGCCGAGGAGCAGGGTCCCAAAGTCCGGTTGCGGCCGGAAAGCTTTGCCGATCATTACAGCCAGGCCAGGCAGTTCTTCCTCAGCCAGACACCGCCGGAGCAACGCCATATCGCGGCAGCGCTGATCTTCGAACTGAGCAAGGTCGAGACACCTGTCATTCGCGAACGCATGGTCTCGCATCTGATGAACATCGATGAGACCCTGGCCAGCAAGGTCGGCCACGCGCTCGGCTTCAAATCGATGCCGAAACCTGCCGATGCCGCCATGCCGACGCGGCAGGATCTCGAGCCGTCGCCGGCGCTCAGCATTATCGAGCGCGGTCCGAAGCGGTTCGAAGGACGCAAGCTCGGCATTCTTGTCAGCGATGGTACCGATGCCGCTATCTTCAAGGCGCTGCTTGCTGAAATCACCGAACAGAGGGCAAGTTTCGAAGTGATCGCGCCAAAGATCGGCGGCGTGACGCTCTCGGACGGCAATTGGATCGAGGCGCATCAGATGATCGACGGAGGACCCTCGGTGCTCTACGACGCCGTCGCGCTCCTCCCCTCGTCGGCGGGAACGAGTGACCTGCTGAAGGAGGCCACGGCCCATGATTTCGTGTCGGATGCCTTCGTGCACTGCAAGTTCATCGGCTATGTGGAAACAGCGCTGCCACTCATGCAGAAGGCCGGAATTGCCGATTCACGGGATGAGGGCGTGATTGCGCTCGGAGCGGCTGGGGATGTATCGGCCTTCGTCAAGGTGCTTGGCAAACTGCGTGTCTGGGGCCGCGAACCCTCGGTCAAACGGAATTGACCGCCGCCATGGGAATGATTTGTCGCAATCTAAAACCCGCGTAAACGCGGGTTTTATACCGTATGAGGCACGCAATTTATTGAAACTACGTGATGGAAACTGCTTCGATCTGTTCCATCTTCCGTCCAATGCGCTGTGGAGAGCCGTATGCGCTGGTGCTTTCGACAGATCTCCGACTTAGCCGTCTTATGGGCAGGGCATCGTGTGGTCCCTGTCACGCTGGTCGCTTTCGTAGCCACATGGGCGGCAGTCGGCCTGAGTTTTTCCTTCCCGCGGCAGTGGCTTCTGCTGACCAACATGGTCGGTACAGCTATTATATTTTTCATTTTGCTGCTGGTGCAGCACTCGCAAAATCGGGACATGATGGCGCTCCATGCAAAGCTCGACGAACTCATCCGATCAAGCAAGGCAAGAAATCACTGGATTGCGGCTGAGAAGAAAGATGCCGACGCCATCGAGGAAATGCGCCAACAACACCACGACCAGATCTCAAAGACAATGAACTGAAGCGCGTCGCACGGAGGCGGCATGCATCAGGCGGATGCCGCCTCTGCGGCAGACTTTTCATCCGCTTTTTCCTCGACGCAGTCGGCTTGCGCGGCAAGCGTCTTGCTCATTTCCCTGAGTTCCTCCTCCTCCAGCTTTTCGATACCGACAAACTTGTTGGCGGCCTGGCTCGTCAGGATGAGTTCGTCAAGCTTGGCCTGGACCGCCTTTCCGTCGCGGTTCTGGCTGTTCTGCAAGACAAATACCATCAGGAAGGTGATGATGGTCGTGGTTGTATTGATCACAAGCTGCCAGGTTTCAGAATAGCCGAAAAACGGGCCGGAGATCGCCCATGCAAGTACGAGCGCCAGCGCCGCTACGAAGGTGAACGGCTTTCCCGAGAAATCGGCGACGAGGGTTGCAAAGGAAGAGAAGAAGTTGGGTTTGTTCGACATCTGAAAAGCCTCGCTGGATCGCAGCATCAATGCCGTCAATCGACAACATCAACGTCAAATCCGGGCCGAAGTTCCTCGCCGGTGAGCCGTCAGCGCACCCGGAAACACGGCCAACTCAGAAAATATTGTGCAGCGCAGCAACTTTTTGCTAGTGTAGACGTTTGGTTAAGCATCACCGCCATCCCGGCTGCTGATTGGCGGAGACTTTTCATGAGATCTATGTCAGACACTCTCGCACGCCTTGCTGCGCTGCGTGGAACGCTTCGCCCCCAACCCACGCAGGACAATTCCGATCTTGTCGCCTTGGAGGCGTTTGGCGCAAACCCGGGTGCTTTGGGAGGCCATACCTATCTGCCGACGAAGCGCGGGAAAAACATGGCGCTGGTCGTCGTCCTGCACGGCTGCATCCAGACTGCCGCCGGCTATGATATCGGGTCGGGGTGGTCGCGATTGGCCGAGGACTATGGCTTCGCGCTACTGTTTCCCGAGCAGCGACGGGCAAACAATCCAAACCTCTGCTTCAACTGGTTTAACCCGGAGGACACAAGACGCGATCACGGCGAGGTCTCTTCCATTCGCCAGATGATCGCAAAACTCGTTGCCGAACACGGTATCGACAGCCGGCGCGTGTTCGTGACGGGGCTTTCGGCCGGTGGCGCCATGGCCGCCGCCATGCTTGCCACCTATCCGGAGGTTTTTGCCGGCGGCGCGATCATTGCGGGCCTGCCCTATGCAAGCGCCGCGACCATTCCCGAGGCATTCGACCGAATGCGCGGCCACGGCGGTCCGACGGCAGAAGAACTTGAATTGCGGTTGAGAAGCGCTTCAGGGCACAAAGGTCCCTGGCCGACATTATCACTCTGGCAGGGAACCGCCGACAGAACCGTCGTACCAGCCAATGCGAATGCGATCGTGGAGCAATGGAGAAATATCCACAGCGTCGACGCATCGCCGTCACGCGTCGAGGATATCGGGCGACATCAGCGAAGGGTGTGGACCGATGCTCATGGGGTCGAGGTGATTGAGCTTTATACGATTGCCGGGATGGATCACGGCACTCCGCTCGATGTCGGCACCGGCTACGGGGCAAGCGGCCCCTTCATGCTTGACGTCGGAATTTCCTCGACGGTGGAAATTGCCAGATCCTGGGGTCTGGTTCCCTCGTTTGAAAAGCGACTCGTCGCCAAATCCTCTGCTGCGCAACCGGAAAACGCCACGGCTCCATTCGCCGCGGAGAGCGACCGTGGCGGCATTCAGAAGGTCATTGAAGACGCCCTTCGATCCGCCGGCCTGCTGCGGTAAAGCGACAGACCGAGAGCAGCCCTGGCTGCTATGCCGTCATGCCAGGATGACCGTCGGAAGCCGGCGAGATTGCGCTATCGGTTTTGGGACTTGGGCAGTGGCCCGTTTTGATGGCTGAGGACGAGTTCGATCTGGACATCCTGCTGAAACTGCAGCACCCGCTGACCAACGTCGCTCTCCGGCATCCCGGCTGCCAGAAGCTGATCGGCGAGCCTGCGGCATTCGGCCCTCCAGAATTCTATTGCCTCTGCGCCGTGTCGGCGGCCGAGTTCACGGGCGCAGCGCTCGATATTGGCGGTTCCGGTTGCAGAGGGAAAAGCAATAACCCTGCCTTCACTACGGGCGGCGGGGCGGCAGGTCATTTCAGTAGCCATTGAACACAGGTTCCTTTGATCCTATTCGTTGTCTACGGGACTATGGTTAATGCTTTCTATCGTTCGTATCGGTTCCTTTTGACGAAGCAGAATTTGCAGCCCACGGCCGTCAGTCAGCCTCGCCTTCGACCTTGACGCCGGCACGCCGATGCGCCGACAGTCCGTGTCACGATCGACACTCCAGGCACAGAGACCACTGATGACGATGACCGTTCCCCGCAATTTCCTGAAAAGCCTGTTCGACGCGGCGGTTCGCGCCGCCGATCCGATAACCGGCATCAAGGCAAACCTGCCGGATCGGCCGAAGGGAAAGACCGTGGTAATCGGCGCCGGCAAGGGTGCTGCGCAGATGGCGCGGGCGCTTGAAAGCGTCTGGGATAGACCGCTCGAGGGTCTGGTGGTCACCCGCTACGGTTACGGCTGCGAGACAATCGATATCGACATCATCGAGGCTGCCCATCCGGTGCCCGATGCGGCAGGCCTTGCCGCGGCAAGGCGGCTGATGGAGACGGTGAACGGACTGACGGAAGACGATCTGGTGATCGCGCTGATCTGCGGCGGCGGCTCGGCCCTGCTGCCCGCCCCGCCGGAGGGGCTGGCCCTCGAAGACGAGATTGCCCTCAACGAAATGCTGCTTGCCTCAGGCGCGCCGATCTCGGCGATGAATGTCGTGCGCAAACATCTCTCGACCATCAAAGGCGGGAGACTTGCGGCAGCAACCAAAGCAAGGGTCGTCAGCCTGATCGTCTCCGACATTCCCGGCGACAACCCGGCGCATGTCGCCTCCGGGCCGACCGTGCCTGACGGTTCGACGCGGCACGATGCGCTGGAGATCATCAGGCAATATGGATTGCAGCTGCCGCAGGCGGCGCTCGACCATCTGAACTTGCCGAAGGCCGATGCACCGCGGCCGGACGATCCGGTCTTCCTACGGCACGAGCATCATATCATCGCCTCTGCCGGCGTGTCGCTGGAGGCCGCTGCGGCCCTGGCGAAGTCGCAGGGGATCGAGCCCGCCATCCTTTCGGATGCGATCGAGGGAGAATCGCGCGACGTGGCGCGGGTGCATGCGGCCATCGCCCGCGAGGTGCTGGGCCGGAACAGGCCGTTTTCGAAGCCGGTCGTCATCCTTTCCGGCGGCGAGACGACGGTGACGCTCCGAGCCAAGGGCGGCAAAGGCGGACGCAACGGCGAATTCGCGCTCGCCATGGCGCTTGATATCGACGGACAGGAGGGTATCCATGTCCTTGCCGCCGACACGGACGGGATCGATGGCTCGGAGGATAATGCCGGCGCCTTTGCCGATGGTGGCACCGTCAAGCGCCTTCGTGCCGCCGGGCTCGATCCGCGCCGGCTGCTCGACGGCAATGACAGCTATTCCGGCTTTGCGGCCACCAGCGACCTCTTCGAAACCGGCCCGACCGGAACCAACGTCAATGATTTCAGGGCTATCCTGATCCGCTGAAAGCCGGCCAATGGCAGCGATGGTGGATCAGGTTTTGATCCGCCCCTGCCCGACCAGCCATCCCACCGCCTCCTGCACCGCCTGCTGGGACGTGTACCTGGGGGTGTAACCGAGCAGGCGCCGGGCTTTGGCGATCGAGCAATTCGGGCTTCGGGCAATATGCTCCCACGTCGCCTTCGCATCTTCGGCCGTCTGGCTTTTGGCCCAGGCATTGAATGGGGCGAAGGTGAGCTTCGGCTCCTGCCCGAACCACCGCGACATGGCTTCGGCATAACCGCGAAGCGTCAGCGCCTGCTCCGAAACCGCGTGGAAACTTTCCCCGATCGACGCATTCCTGTTGGCGATCGCACCCATGAACATCGCCGCCACGTCATCGGCATGGACGTGATGGACAGTCTCCAGGCCGAAATGGGGCAGCGCCAGGGTCTCTCCCCGAGCAAGGGTTGAAAAGACCTGCAGGTTGAAATTACCGGCAGGATTGAGCGGCGCCCATCCGGGACCGACAATATGGCCGGGATGGATGATGGTTGCCGGAAAGCCGTGAAGCCTTGCCTGCTGCAGCAGATAGGTTTCGATCGCCGCCTTCTGGATGCCATAGTCACCGAAAGGAGACTTCGGCGCCTCTTCCAGTGTCGGCACGGCACTGGCGTGGCCGTGTGTCCAGATCGTGCCGGTATGCAGGAAATGACCGACATGCCCCGATAGTGCCGTCACCAGATGCTCCGCGCTCTCCAGCGTGAAGCAGATCATGTCGATGACGGTGTCGGCTTTCAACTCACGCACGGCCGTGCCGAATTCACCGGTCCGTTCCATCGCTGCCCGATCCATCCGACGCTGATCGACGGCAGCCCAGGCGCGGTTTTCCGTGTAGGGCTTGGCGGCGCCGCGGCTGATCGTGACGACGTCGTGCCCCGCCTCAACCAGACGAGGAACGAGATAGGTTCCGACATGGCCCGTTGCCCCGATGACCAAAACCCGCATTGTCGTTCCTCCCTTTGCATGATCCGCGCCGACTATGCTGCGCCGTGCCGCGATCCCGTAAGCGGAGTTTTCGCCAAGATGGGAAAGCGGCCCCGCTATCGATTCTTGAAAACAAGGCAGGTGCCGCCGTGACTGCGGATCTGGTTGCAGAGGTTGTTGGCTTCCGGGCGCGTCTGCCGGCCGATGCGGGCAGCATAACGCGGGCGAAAGCCGAAGCTGCGATCACGCTGTCGCAGGATCAGCGGTTGCTCCGCATTGAGCGGCGCAGGCAGATCCTGCACCGAATCGAGAAACATACGCCGGGCCACCGCGACATCCGCGTTCGCGGCAAGCTGGACGCCCCAGGGCGCCCAATCGCCCTCCGGACGCCAAGGCGTGTCCTTCAATATCCGGCGTTCGGCAAGCGCCACGCAACCCTCGAGAAAGGGCCTGTCCTTGTCGAGCGGGGCGGCCGCATCTTCCGGCGGATTGTCCTTCCACTCCTCCACCGTATGAGCGGTGATCGCCATGACGTAGCCGCGCGTCTCGTAAGGTAATCTTCCTGACGCGAGGTAAGAAGAAAGGCCGTTTTCGCCGGCATTGTAGGCAGCGGCGGCAAGGCCGAGATTGCCGAAACGATTGCGCAATTCATCGAGATACTGCGCCGATTTCCGCAGGGCTTCCAGCACCTGGTAGCTGTCCTCAAGGCCGCGCAGTTTCGCCGTTCCGGGCATGAACTGCGCAATCCCCTGCGCTCCCTTAAAGCTCACGGCATCGGGGCGAAAGGTGCTTTCGCGCCAGATGAGACGGGCGAAATAATCCGGCGGCAATTGATTGGCGCTGGCGAAATGCTCGATCGCGACGCAAAGGTCGCGATTGAAATTGTCCTTACGGATGCAGAGTGTCTCGCCCGATCCCGACGCCGAAGGCCCAGAGTAGAGACAGGCCGGCTCGGCAGCGCTTTCTTCCGGCTGGGCTTTTCCACTGGCTGCGGCGGAAAACAGAAGGCAGAGCGAAAGCATGGCCTTCGCCGTTCTCCTCCCAATGCCGGACTGACGCTTTCGCCCTATCATCGGATCTCAGCAGGTTCGACTTCCATCGCGACGGTGATCCTAGATAGCATCGATCAAGGCGCGAAGCTTGCCATTTCCGCAATGCCCGCACGAAAAAGCCGCCGCGCCAGATGGCCGCGGCGGCTTCAGGAAAGCTTTGAATACAGCGGTCAGGCCGTCGGTTGCTTGGTCTTCCGGAGATACGGCAGAACCGTATCGAAGGAGCCAAAACGCGTGATTGCGTCTTCGTTGGAAACCGCTGCGGTGATGATGACGTCCTCGCCCTGGTTCCAGTTCGCCGGTGTCGCCACCTGGTGCTTGGCCGTCAGCTGGATGGAATCGATGGCGCGCAGGATCTCGTTGAAATTCCGCCCCGTCGTCATCGGATAGGTGAGGATCAGCTTGATCTTCTTATCGGGACCGATGATGAAGACCGAACGCACCGTTGCGTTGTCGGCGGGCGTGCGGCCTTCCGAGCTCTCGCCGGCGCCGGCCGGCAGCATGTCGTAGAGCTTGGCGACCTTGAGGTCCTTATCGCCGATCAGCGGATAATCGACGTCGAAGCCGGTGGCGGTCCTGATGTCGTTCTTCCACTTGGCATGGCTTTCCACAGGATCGACGGAGATGCCGATGATCTTGACACCACGCTTGGAAAAGTCCCCGGCCAGGCCGGCCATGGCGCCGAGCTCGGTCGTGCAGACAGGCGTGAAATTCTTCGGATGCGAGAACAGGACGGCCCAGCCACTGCCGATCCAATCATGGAAGCTGACCGGTCCCTGTGTGGTGTCGGCGGTAAAATCGGGAGCAATATCGTTGATGCGTAAGCTCATGGTCGGCCCTCCAAAGCCTTGTGTTAAATCTTGATCATCTCAAATCGAGGCCATGGGATCCGTCCGCCGGAAGCGGTCACGAGATTGCGGTCAACAGGATCGCACCGGCCGAAGATAAAAACTTCCCATTCCAGGATTTTAAGTACGTCATATACCACGATCACCGAAGGCATGCTCTTTCGATTTCAGGCCTACGGCGGCATTATTTTTCCGATGCATCCGAGCGATGACAGGGCCGATATTTCAATCGGCCTTATCTGAAACATCAGGGGTCCGCCCTGCCCTCATTCAAGCCGCCTGCACGGTTTTGATCCTGTCGATGCCGCCGACAATAGGCGCGAAATCGGCCCAGACGCCCTGCGCGCCCTTCTGCCATTCATCGAAGGCTTCCGGCTTCAAGAGCTTGCCGCCATGGCCAAGCGCCGTCTCGACGGACTTCACCTCGTCGTCGACGATCAGCTGGTTGAAATAGGTGGCGCCTTCGCTGGAAGCCTGCTGGAACACCGCCTTCTGCTCGTCATTGAGGCCAGCCCAGAAGGTCGAGGAATAATAGATGACGCCGGATGCCCAGATGTGGCCAGTCTCGGTCATATCAGGCACGACCTCATAAAGCTTGAAGCCGGAATAGGCCGATTTGGTCAGGTCCATCGCGTCGGCGACGCCGGTTGCGAGCGCATTGTAGGTCTCGGTGATCGGAATGCCGATCGGTGTCGTGCCGAACGCGCTCCAGAGCTTGGTGTGCAGCGGGCTCTGGATGACGCGGATGCGCTTGCCCTTGAGTTGCTCGGGCCGCGTCACCGGTTCCTTGGTCAGGAGATGGCGGGCGCCATAATTGATGAAATCGCCGACGACGAAATTCTGCGCCTGCAGCCTCTGCTTGAGATCGGCACCGACATCGCCGCTGACGGTCCTGCGCACATGGTCGGCATCGCGGAAGAGGAAGGGCAGATCGAGGATCTGCAATTCCGGCGCCCAGCCGGAGAGCGACGAGACCGTCGAGAGGCTGGCCTGGATCGAGCCGAGGCGCACGCCCTCGGCCACTTCCTTCTCGCCGCCGAGCGCGCCGTTCCTGACGATATTGAACTTGAACTGGCCGGGAAGCTTGGCTTCGACCAGTTCGCCGATCTTCACCCAGATCTTCGTTTCCGGCTTGTCGTCGTTAAGCAGCGAGGCAATCGTGATCGTCGTCGTGCGGGCGGCGGCCGTGCGGACGAAAGCGGGCGCCGCGAGCGCCGTTCCGGCGAGCGCTGCGGTCTTCAGGAAATGGCGTCGGTTGAGATTGTCCATGGGGTTGTCCTGTTCGTTAGACGATGATGGCCCAGGCGCAAAGGATTGCGAGCGAGACCAGAAGGGCGAGCAGATAAGGAACGACGGCCCGGAAGAGCTCTGACGCGGGAATGCGGGTGACGCCGCTGACGACGAAGATCAGCATGCCGAGCGGCGGCGTCAGTCCGTGGATCATCAGGTTGACCACGATGATCACGCCGAACTGGATGGGATCGATGCCGGCGGCAACCGCTGCCGGCAGCAGGATCGGGCCGAAGAGCAGGATCGCGGCACCGATGTCGAGAACGAGACCGACGACCAGCAAAATGACGTTCGACAAAAGAATGACGGCAAGCGCGCTGCCGCCGAGCGCCGTCGTCAGATGCGAGATCAGCGAGGACACGTCATCGACCGCCAACAGGAAGGCGAAGGGGCCGGCCGTGCCGATCAGGAGACCGATCGCCGCTGCCTCGACCGCCGCCTGACGAAAGGCAACATAGAGCGAGAGGAAACCGAGGCGCGCACCGATGCCGAGCAGCAGCGTGTAAAAGGCGGCGAGTGCTGCTGCCTCCGTGGTCGTGACGATGCCGATACGGATGCCGACGACGACTATGACGCCGAGGCCGAAGGCGGGGATCGCCTGGACCGCCGATTGCCAGCGCTGTCTCGCGGTCGCGCGCGGCAACGGCACCTGTTCGGTGACCGTCAGGTGAATGGCAACCGCCAGGCATATGGCCATCAGGCAGCCGGCAAAAAAGCCGCCGACGAGCAGTGCGCCGACGGAAAGATTGGTCGCCGAGGCAAGGATGAGAAATGCGATCGACGGCGGGATGATGTTGTCGAGAACCGATGTCGAGGCGATGATCGCCGCCGCCTGCGCCGGTCGATAGCCGTGCTTGACCAGTTCGGGCTGGAAGGTCGACGCGCCGAAAGCGGCATTTGCGACCGAGGAGCCGGAAGCGCCGGAAAAGAGAACGCTGGTCAAAAGCGTCGTCTGCGCCAGTCCGGCCCGGCGATGACCAACCATGGCGGCAGCAAAACGGACGAGCTGATTGGCGACGCCCGAAGCCGTCAGCAGGCCGCCGACTAGCAGGAAGAAGGGAATGGCGAGCAGCAGGAATTTCGATATGCCGGTGACGGTCGAGGAAACGATCGCCGCTTCCGGCAGGCTGCTGCCGAAGGCGATGGCGACATAGGCCGCGGCGAGAAAGGCGTGCGGCAGCGGCGCGGCGAGCACGAGACCGATCGCCGCGATCAACCCGAGGAAAATGCTTGGCGGCCAGTCGAGATCAATTGAGATATGCGGGATGCCGGCATAGAGCGCGACGCCCAGCGCAAGCGAAAGCGTTACCGGCAGGACCTTGCCGTCGGCGATACGCTGCAGAAGCAATACGACGAGGATCAGCGCGCCGCCGGCGCCGAGGAAGCCGAAGCGGATCCATTCCGGCAGACCGAGCGTCGGCGAGATACCGCCGAGCATCGTCATGATCTGGTTGCCGCCGAAACTCAGGATCAAGGCGGAAAGCACGGTGAAGATATCGGCGCCGATCCGCGTGACCTTCTGCAGGCTTTCCGGCAGCATCCTGACGAAAACGTCGAGGCGCATGGCAAGCGCGCTGTTGAGGCTGAGCGGCGCGCCGAGTGCGATCAGTGCCACATGCAGCCAGACTCCGAGGTCCTCGGTACCGATGAAGCCGGTGCCGAGGAAATAACGCAGGCAGACCGTGACGAGCACCATGAACAGCAACACGGCGAGAACGGATGCCGCGGCAATGCCGAGGATCGCTTCAACAGCCCGCAGCGCCCGCGCCGCAAGCCCATCGTCCCCGACCCGTTCGATCGGACGAACTTCACTGGTGGCCAATAAACCTACCTTCTGCCCAGAGGATCTGGCACTCCTGATCCTCAAAAAGATCGCGGTCGAGAGCGTCACGCCTTTTCGCCGAAACGGAGCGCTTCCTCAAGCGGCAACGGGCCAGAAAAATCGGGCTATCGACATCGGTCTGTTGAATGGAGAAGCCCAAAAGTGCAGCATTTGATTGTTTTTTAGGCATTTGCGTTGATGCACGTTTTTCAGGCGACACCTTGCCAAAATTGCTGCAGTGCGTCATCAATGAATAATGACGCATCTCGATCTGACAATTCTGGTGATCGACGAAAATGCCATACGCGCCTCCATCATCGAAGAAGGGCTGCGCGAGGCAGGGCATGCGCGCGTCACCGTGGTGCATGAGGTCAACGGCATCGCGCGAATCATCGAAACACTGACGCCCGACGTAATCATCATCGATATCGAAAATCCCAACCGCGACATGATGGAGCATCTGTTCCAGCTGACGCGCACGGTCAGCCGGCCAATCGCCATGTTCGTCGATCGCTCCGACACGGCCTCGATCGAAGCTGCGGTCGATGCCGGCGTCTCGGCCTATATCGTCGACGGATTGAAGAAGGAACGTGTCAAGCCGATCCTCGACATGGCCGTCAGCCGCTTCAATGCCTTCAGCCGGCTGCGGCGCGAGCTTGCCGATGCCCGCTCAGCGCTGGAGGAACGCAAGCTCATCGAGCGCGCCAAGGGCATATTGATGAAAATGCGCGGACTGTCCGAAGAAGAGGCGTTCGCCCTGTTGCGCCAGACAGCGATGAACGAAAAGAAGAAGATGTCGGAAATCGCCCAGAGCGTCGTCACCGCCGCAGGGCTGTTGATGTAATGGCCGACGTTCGTGAATTTCCGGAGGAACCGGAGTGGATATGATGACGAAGGCGACGAATTTTAGCGGCGGGCTGCCCTCGCCCGTGCGCGTGAACAACGAAGGGCCGAAAGTGCTGCGGGCCGGCTTCATTCCGCTCGTCGACGCATCGGTGCTGATTGCGGCGGCAGAATTCGGCTTTGCGCAAAAGGAAGGCCTGACGCTCGATCTCGTCAAGGACGTCTCCTGGGCGACTGTCCGCGACCGCCTGGCATTCCGCCAGTTCGATATCGCCCACATGCTGTCGCCGATGCCAGTCGCCTCCATGCTGGGTCTCGGCTCCAATCCCTCGCCGACAATCACGCCGTTTTCTCTGGGACGCGGCGGCAACGCGATCACGCTGTCGACGCGACTTTTCGACAGGATGCGAAATGACGCGGGATTGCCGGAAACGGCAAATGCGCTCGACAATGCGCAAGCTTTGGCGAAGACACTGGCGGCGATGAAGATGCGCGGCGAGCCGCTACCGACCTTCGGGGTCACTTATCCCTTTTCCTCCCATAATTACGAATTCCGCTACTGGCTGGCGGCTGGCGGCATCGATCCCGACAGGGACGTCAAGCTCGTCGTCGTGCCGCCGCCACTGACTTCGGACGCGCTTGCAGCCGGCGCGATCGACGGTTTCTGCGTCGGCGCGCCGTGGAATATGGTCGCCTCGGAGCGCGGCCTCGGCCGCATCGTTGCCGCCAAACAGGATATCTGGCCATCGGCTCCGGAAAAGGTGATCGGCATGCGGCCGGACTGGGCGGAAAGCCATCCGGAAACCGTTTCCCGGCTGATCGTGGCGCTCGACGCCGCAGCCCGCTGGTGCGACCGGCCGGACAATCACGACACGCTGGCGGCAGCACTTGCCGATTCCCGCTATATCGCCGCCCCCGTCGAGATCATTCGCCGTGTTCTCGCCGGCGAATTCAGCCTCGATGCAAAGGGCAACCGCCGCGTCATTGCCGACTATTTCATGTTCCATTCCGGCTTCGCCAACTATCCCCGGCCAAGCCATGCTCTATGGATCTACAGCCAAATGATCCGCTGGGGACAGGCCGAGGCCAGCCTCAACAGCGCAAGGGCCGCCGCATCCGCCTATCGCCCCGATCTTTATCGCAGAGCCCTCGGCGACGACAACGCACCCGATGACGCCGATATCCGCATCGAAGGCAATGACGAAGGCGACCGCTTCATGGACGACCACGTCTTCGATCCGACGCGATTGCCGGACTATGTTGCGGGCTTCGCCGTTCGGAGCACCCTGCCCTTCGCTTCCCACAGCGATGAGACCTGATCGACAGGCCGGCCTGCACAAAACGCCAGCAATGATCTCCGTCCGCCCCACCGCAACGCACAAAAAATTTGCACGATTTTTAGTAGCCCCAAAAACGAGCAGACGACAGACTTTTAAAAATACTGTTTTTATTCAGTGCCTTGATATGAAAACACCAATCTGGCACACAGCTTGCAAGGTTATTAGCGCGCAGATCAACGACGATCAGCACAATGAGCGCGCATTAGGCGCTCGCGCAAAACAGAGACATTGCTCTTCAGATTGAAGACGTAGGTCCTACTGACATGAATTCGGCGTCCAACGACGGGCGCCACCAGCAAAGCCGCTGATCAGGATACTTCGCGCACCTCGTGTATGCGCGGCCTGGCCAGCGGCTTTTTTGTTTTAACCCCCAACAATGGATCGGCACGACCTCGTCGGGCCACGGAGAAGCCATGTCCGTCATCGAGAAAGCAGAGCCTATGTCCGCCGGCGAACCAGCCAAAGCATTGTGGATCTCCACAGCCGCCTTCACCCTCTGCTTCGCCGTCTGGACGATCTTTGCGATCATCGGCATCCGCATCAAGCAGGATCTCGGCCTGAACGAGGCGGAGTTCGGATTGCTGGTCGGCACCCCGGTCCTCACCGGCTCGCTGGTGCGCATCGTCCTCGGCATCTGGACAGGGCGTTACGGCGGCCGTCTCGTTTACACGATCACCATGCTGGCCGCCGCATTGGCGACATTCCTGCTCTCCTACGCCCAGACCTATTCGCAGATGCTGATTGCCGGTCTCGGAGTCGGGCTTGCCGGCGGCTCCTTCGCGGTCGGTGTCGCCTATGTCTCGCCCTTCTTCCCGGCGGAAAAGCAGGGAACGGCGCTCGGCATCTTCGGCGCCGGCAATGTCGGCGCGGCCGTGACCAAATTCGCCGCCCCCTTCGTCCTGCTGGCATGGGGCTGGCAGGCGGTTGCGGAGATCTGGGCCGTCTGTCTGGCGCTGATGGCAATCGTCTTCTGGTTCACCACCACCGATGACCCGGCCTTCCGTCTTCGCCGCGAGCGCGGCGTCGCCTCCAAGAGCCTGGCTCAGGAATTCGCGCCGCTGCAGAACGTTCAGGTCTGGCGTTTCTCGCTCTACTATTTCTTCGCCTTCGGAGGCTTCGTTGCCCTGTCGCTGTGGCTGCCGCGCTATCTGGTCGGCGTCTACGGCTTCAACCTGGAAACGGCCGGGATGGTTGCGGCCTGCTACTCGATCCCGGGCAGCATCTTCCGCGCCTTCGGCGGCGTGTTGTCGGACAAAAAGGGCGCACGCAGCGTCATGTATACGATGCTGGCCGTATCGGCCGTGGCCACCCTCATTCTGTCCCTGCCGGCCGCTACGATTACGCCTGCCATTTTCATCGTCGTCATCTTCGTGCTCGGCTTCTTCATGAGCCTCGGCAAGGCCGCCGTCTACAAGCACATTCCCGCCTACTATCCCGAAAGCGTCGGCGCCGTCGGTGGCATCGTCGGGATGATGGGCGGCCTTGGCGGCTTCATCTTGCCGATCGCCTTCGGCCTGCTCAAGGACATGACCGGCCTATGGTCCAGCTGTTTCCTGCTGCTCTTTGCAATCGTCGTCGCTTCTCTCATCTGGATGCACCTGTCCGTAAAGCAACTGTCGCGCCAAGGGCACTCCGCGCCCGTGGCTGCAACCTGATCTAAGGACTTGGAAATATGACCGAAAAACTTGTCATCATCGGCAATGGCATGGCGCCCGGGCGCATGTTGGAGCACCTCTTCGAACAGGCGCCCGGACGCTATGAAGTTACGATCTTCAATGCCGAGCCGCGCGTCAATTACGACCGCATCATGCTGTCGCCGGTTCTCTCCGGGGAGAAGGACTACGAGCAGATCATCATTCACGGTGACGGCTGGTACATCAAGCACGGCATCATGCTCTACAAGGGCCACAAGATCGTCAACATCGATCGCGTCGCCAAGACCGTCACCTCCGACCACGGCGTCACCGAAAGCTATGACAAGCTGGTGATCGCAACCGGTTCGGTGCCCTTCATCATCCCGGTCCCCGGCAAGGATCTGCCGGGCGTCATCACCTATCGCGATCTGGACGACGTGCAGGCGATGCTGCTTGCCGCTCAGTCGCGCGAAAAGGCTGTTGTCATCGGCGGCGGTCTGCTTGGCCTCGAAGCGGCGGCCGGTCTTGCCCAGCGAGGCATGGACGTCACCGTGCTGCACGTCATGCCGACGCTGATGGAGCGCCAGCTCGACCCCGCCGCCGGCTATCTGCTGCAGAAGGCGGTCGAAGAACGTGGCATCAAGGTCATCTGCAAGGCCAATACCAAGGCGATCGTCGGCAACGGCAGGGTCGAGGGTATCGAGCTTGACGACGGCCGCATCATCCCGGCAACGCTGGTGGTAATGGCCGTCGGCATTCGTCCGAGTGTGGGCCTGGCGAAGGACGCCGGCCTTGCGGTCAATCGCGGCATCGTCGTCGATGCCGGCATGCAGACCTCGGATGGCAATATTCTTGCGCTTGGCGAATGTGCCGAGGTGGGCGGCATGGTCTACGGCCTTGTTGCGCCGCTCTATGAAATGGCTCGGATTGCCGCAGCACATCTCTCGGGCGATCGCTCGCCGGCTTTCGTGCATGCGGATACACCGACCAAGCTCAAGGTCACCGGCATCGAACTCTATTCCCTTGGCGACTTCGCCGACGGCGACGACCGCCAGGAAATTGTGCTGCGCGATGCCAGCGCCGGCGTCTACAAGCGCCTGGTGCTGAAGGACAACAAGATCATCGGCACCGTGCTTTACGGCGAGACCGCTGACGGCGCCTGGTTCAACGACCTGAAGAAAAAAGCGACTGATATTTCGGAGATGCGCGAGACGCTGATCTTCGGACAGGCCTATCAGGGAGGGTCGCCGCTGGACCCTATGGCGGCCGTTGCAGCCTTGCCGGATGACGCGGAGATCTGTGGATGCAACGGCGTATGTAAGGGAAAGATCACCTCGACGATTTCAGGCAAAGGGCTGACGTCGCTCGACGACGTGCGGGCCCACACGAAGGCATCCGCCTCGTGCGGCTCCTGTACTGGCCTCGTCGAACAACTCATGGCGCTGACGCTCGGCGACAGCTACAACCCGGCTGCCGTGCAGCCGATGTGCACCTGCACCGAACTCGGCCATGACGACGTCCGCCGCCTGATCAAGGCGAAAGGGCTGAAGAGCATCCCCGCCGTCATGCAGGAATTGGAATGGAAGACCTCCTGCGGCTGCGCCAAATGTCGGCCGGCACTCAACTATTACCTGGTCAGCGACTGGCCGGACCAATATGCCGACGACTACCAGTCGCGTTTCATCAATGAGCGCGTCCATGCCAACATCCAGAAGGACGGCACCTACTCCGTCGTTCCGCGGATGTGGGGTGGCGTCACCAATTCGAACGAGCTGCGCGCCATCGCCGATGTCGTCGACAAATTCGAGATCCCCATGGTGAAGGTGACGGGCGGCCAGCGGATCGACCTGCTCGGTATCGAGAAGGAAGACCTGCCCGCCGTCTGGGCCGACCTCGGCAAGGCCGGTTTCGTTTCCGGCCAGGCCTATGCCAAGGGTCTGCGCACAGTGAAGACCTGCGTCGGCTCCGACTGGTGTCGCTTCGGCACCCAGGATTCCACCGGTCTCGGCATCCGCATCGAGAAATTCATGTGGGGCTCCTGGACGCCGGCCAAGCTGAAATTGGCCGTGTCCGGCTGCCCGCGCAACTGCGCCGAGGCAACCTGCAAGGATATCGGCGTGATCTGCGTCGATTCCGGTTTCGAGATCCATTTCGCCGGTGCCGCCGGTCTCGACATCAAGGGTACGGAGGTCCTTGGGCTCGTGCGGACCGAGGACGAGGCGCTGGAGCATATCGTGGCACTGACGCAAATGTACCGCGAGCAGGCCCGTTATCTCGAGCGCATTTACAAGTGGGCCAAGCGTGTTGGCCTCGAAGAAATCCGCCGGCAGATCATGGGCGATGCCGAAAAGCGCAAAGCCTATTACGAGCGCTTCGTCTTCAGCCAAAAATTTGCCCAGGTCGACCCGTGGTCGGAGCGTGTTTCCGGCAAGGACAAGCATGAGTTCAAGCCGATGGCGACGATCGGCTATCCGCAGGCTGCAGAGTAAGGAGATGGACATGAACTGGATCGCAATAGGCGACATCTCCGACATCCCGCTACGTGGGGCGCGTTGCGTAAAGACACCGCAGGGCAAAATCGCCGTCTTCCGCACCGCCGAAAACGAGGTCTTCGCCATCGAGGATCATTGCCCACACAAGGGCGGGCCGCTGTCTCAGGGCATCGTTCACGGCAAAGCCGTCACCTGCCCGCTGCACAACTGGGTGATCTCGCTGGAAACCGGCAAGGCTCTCGGTGCCGACCAGGGCGAGGTCCGGACGATACAGGTGCTGAACGAAGACGGCAGGCTGTTCATTGCCCTGGAAAGCCTGATGATGGCGGCGGAATAGATGGTAGCCGAGGTCAAGACCACCTGTCCCTATTGCGGCGTCGGCTGCGGCGTTCTCGCCACCGTCGACGAGGCAGGCTCAGTCAGCGTCAAGGGCGATCCCGAGCACCCGTCGAATTTCGGCCGGCTGTGCTCGAAGGGGTCGGCACTTGCCGAAACCATCGATCTCGATGGCCGGCTTCTCTACCCCGAAATCGCAGGCGAGCGCAGCGGTTGGGACGAGGCGCTGGATCTGGTCGCCCGGCGTTTTTCCGAAACGATCGCCGAACACGGGCCTGACTCCGTTGCCTTCTATGTCTCGGGCCAGTTGCTGACCGAGGACTATTACGTCGCCAACAAGCTGATGAAGGGTTTCATCGGCTCCGGCAATATCGATACCAATTCAAGGCTCTGCATGTCCTCCTCGGTGGCGGGGCATCGCCGCGCCTTCGGCGCCGACACGGTGCCCGGAACCTACGAGGATATCGAACTCGCCGATCTGGTGGTGCTCACCGGCTCCAACCTCGCCTGGTGTCATCCCGTCATCTACCAGCGGCTTGCCGCCGCAAAGGTGGCGCGGCCAAACATGCGCATCGTCGTCATCGATCCGCGCCGGACGATGACATGCGATATCGCCGACCTGCATCTGGCAATCCGCCCGGACGGCGACGTCGCGCTGTTCATGGGACTGCTTGCCCATCTCGCGACAAGCCCGGCAATCGACCAAAATTATATCGCTTCCCACACGGAAGATTTCGCCGACGCCTTTGCGGCTGCCGCGGCGCTTGATATCAACGATCTCCTGGAGCGGACCGGCCTGCCGGCCATGCAGATCCGGGAATTCTTCCGCCTGTTCGAGACCACGCCGAAAGTCGTGACCTGCTATAGCCAGGGCGTCAACCAATCCTCCTCCGGCACCGACAAGGTCAATGCGATTATCAACTGCCATCTGGCGACCGGCCGCATCGGCCGCCCAGGCATGGGACCGTTCTCGCTGACCGGCCAGCCGAACGCCATGGGCGGGCGCGAGGTCGGCGGTCTCGCCAATATGCTTGCCGCCCATATGGCGATCGAAAATCCGCAAGACCGGGACCGCGTGCAGCGCTTCTGGAATTCACCGGTCATCGCCGCAAAACCGGGCCTGAAGGCGGTCGACATGTTCCGCGCCGTGGCCGACGGGCGCATCAAGGCGCTCTGGATCATGGCCACCAATCCCGTCGTCTCGATGCCGGATGCCGACAGCGTCGAAAGCGCGATCGCCGCCTGTCCCTTCGTGGTCGTCTCCGACATCCTCAAAGAGACGGATACGACCCGGCACGCAGATGTGCTTCTACCCTCGCTCGGCTGGGGCGAAAAGGACGGCACCGTTACCAATTCCGAACGGCGCATTTCCAGACAACGGCCGTTTCTCGGCATATCAGGCGATGCCAAGGCCGACTGGTGGCAGCTTGCAGAGGTCGGACGCCGCATGGGATTTGCCGCCGCCTTCGACTTTAATGCACCGGCCGCAATCTTTGCCGAACATGCCGCCCTCTCCGCCTTCGAAAATAACGGCAGCCGCGATTTCGACATCGGCGCTCGTGCCGGCATAAGCGACGGCGCCTACGATGAACTATCGCCCTTTCAATGGCCGCAGGCGCCAGGGACCGCACCCGGCATCACCCGCTTCTTCGCCGAGGGCGGGTTTTTCCATGCCGACGGCAAGGCGCGCTTCATCGCGGTGAAACCGCCGGCAACCGATCGCACCAATGCCGATTTCCCCTTCACGCTGAACACCGGGCGCGTCCGCGACCACTGGCACACGATGACGCGCACAGGAAAGAGCGCGCGGCTTTCCGCCCACATCGCCGAACCCTTTGCCGAGATCCATCCGCGCGACGCCATCGAGACCGGTATATCAAGCGCCGGCCTCGTCGAGATCGACAGCCCCCATGGCAAAGCGATCGTCCGGGCGCTGGTGACCGATCGCCAGGCACGCGGCGGCATCTTTGCGCCGATGCACTGGAACGACCAGTTCGCCGCGAAAGCGCGGATCGACGCCGTGGTCGCGCCGATAACCGATCCGTTTTCCGGCCAGCCGGCGTCGAAGAACGTTGCCGTTGCCGTTCGGCCCTTCCCCGCCACCCATTATGGCTTCGCCGTCTCGGCGACAAAACCGGCGACACCTGAGGCAGCCTATTGGGCGCTGGCGAAAGCCGACGGCGGCTGGCGGCTGGAACTTGCCTTCAGAAACACTGTCGACGACTGGACGGCCTGGTGCCGCGCGGTTTTCGCCATTCCCGATGAAATCGAGCCGCTGGGTTATGCCGATCGGCAATCCGGCGACCTCAGGCTGGCCTTCTTCGATGGCGAGACCCTGCTCGCCGCGCTGTTCCTCGCCCGCGAACCGGTCGCCGTCGCCCGCAACTGGGCGATCTCGCAGCTTTCCGCCTCGCATGGCGACCTCAGGAAACGCTTTGCACTCGTCGCAGGCCGTCCCGGCGCCGGCAGGCCGGATCCGGGCGCCACCGTCTGCTCCTGCTTCAGCGTCGGGGTCAACCAGATCGCTGCCGCCGTGCACGGCGGATGCCACAGCGTCGAGACTGTCGGCAAGGAAACGAGTGCTGGTACCAATTGCGGATCCTGCCGCAGCGAAATCGGCAGCATCATCGATCGCTGTCTTGCCGCTGCCGCGGAGTGAACGGCAGGAAACGTGACGCGGCTGCTATCAGGCCGCGTTCGGGACGATGAACATCTTATGGTCGGCTGAGATACGCACCGAAATCTCGTCATAGGATGCGAGGGTCGGATGCCGCGTCTCTATCTTGTGGTGATGAGCAGCGGTGACGACCATGACATCGGCGCCGGCGGCCTCGCCGGCAACGATGCCGGCTGCGACATCCTCGAACACCAGGCAATCATGGGTGCTGACGCCGAGCCGTTCGGCGCCCAGAATATAACATTGCGGATGGGGTTTACCGACCCTCACATCCTCCGCCGTCACCATGAATTTCGGCACCGGCAAGCCTGCCGCCTCCAGCCGCCGATGGGCAAGACGCAACGGCGAGGATGTAACGATCGCCCAGCGATCCGGAGGCAGTGAACTCAGGAATGTCGCAGCACCGGGAATGGCAACGACGTCGCTGACATCGGCGATTTCGGCTTCGGTCACCAGCCTGGATTCATGTTCGGGGTCCACCCCGGGCAGGTTCAGCCGGGTGATCGTGTCAATGCCACGCGATCCGTGCATCTTCGGCAAAAAGGTGGCGACATCGAGCCCGTGACGCCTTGCCCAGTCGCTCCATGCACGCTCGGCCGCCTGGATCGAATTGAGAATGGTGCCATCCATATCGAACAGGAAGGCGGCATAAGGCTTCTCGAAGCCACGGGGCATCGGCAGGGACAAAACGTAGATCCTTTTAAGGAGGAATATCGGACGGTCGTTGCTATCGATTGATAACGGCAAATTATTGCATTTTGCAAGCTTGCGGAAAGACGACGGCCGCTCTTGAGAAGGCAAAAACCGCCTTAGAAAGCCGTGCGGGTGGCCAGTAAGCCGCAGGAGAGTCGGAGACCAATCGAGTCGTGGCAGAGGGTATCGGTGCTGGCGGCGAGCTCCCGCGCGACCGGAGTATCGGCGCGCAGCTCGGCTTGCGCGGTTGGATCGACGCGCATCGGAGTGGCGGTCCATAGCGAGGGGCGGCTGACGTCGATTGAAGAAATCCTGTCCTTCTCGCGGCCCACGGCAGAGGACGCGATCGCCATGCCGCTTGCTGTCAAGGCGAGTGCAAGGGCAATCTGGAGGCCCAAATCTGCGGCCTCGCGAGAGGAAATGAACATAGCGGCCTCATGCTGCCGGTTTTCAGCGTTTATCCAGCAATTAAGGCAGGCGGCGATGCCGATCCAGCGGCTTCGCCCGTTAAGGTTTATGCGTAACCATGCAAGGTTCGCGTAAAAGTTTTTTGGCAAATTTCGGAACAATGATTCCAGCGGGCGGTTACCCGAGGGCCACCCAAGATGAAAATCAAAGGAGGATATCCTCATGACCAAGTCCCTTATTGCCGCTTCGCTGCTTGCGATCGGCATGGCATCGTCTGCCTTTGGCCAGTCGAACCCCGACCCGATCGGGCCGACGAATGGCGGCTCGACCGATCCGAGTTCAGGTAGCTATTCATCCGATTACACCAACAGTGACAACGGCATGTATCCGGTGCGCAGCACGGCGGTTGACCCGATGACGACACAAAGCATCGGCCGTCCGCAATCAATGGAATGCCCCGGCATGCCGCAACAGATGTCCGGCGTCGACACCCGCGGCGGTCAGAGCGGCGCATCGATCAGCGACGCCTGCCGCGAGTACGACAACTAACAGGCACCCTCCGCTGACAGAAAAGGCCGGTTCACGCCGGCCTTTTTCATGTCGCGACGGCGATGCAAAGCTTGTTCTCGCGGATGAAACTTTTGATCCGGCCGTTCCGTACATTCGTAGCAGGTCGAAAAGAACACAAGCAGGAACGGCTTTATTGGCACAGGACGCGGCAAAACCGGCCATTCTCTGGTTTCGCAAGGACTTGCGCCTTGACGACAACCAGGCTCTCAATGCAGCCGATCTCTCCGGCCGGCCGGTCATCCCCCTCTATATAAACGAGCCCACGGCAGGCACCGGTCCACTGGGCGCTGCGCAAAGCTGGTGGCTGCACCATTCGCTGGAAGCGCTCGACAGGTCGTTGCGCAAGCAGCAGGGAGGACTGGTGCTTGCCAGCGGCGAGGCCCTCGAGGTGCTCTGCGCTTTGATCAGGGAGAGTGGTGCCGAAGCCGTCTTCTGGAACCGCCGCTACGATCCATCCGGAATCGCCATCGATATCCAAATCAAGCACGAACTGGAAAAGCAGGCGATCGAGGCGAGAAGCTTCGGCGGCCAGCTGCTGCACGAACCTTCCCGGCTGCTGACCGGCGCCGGCACACCCTATCGCGTCTACACGCCTTTCTGGCGGGCGCTGGAGGCCGCCGGCGAACCAGAGCGGCCGCTCGCCGCGCCTGCGAAACTAAGGCTGGCCTCGCAGCTTCTAAAATCCGAAAGGCCGGAGAGCTGGAGACTGCTGCCGACGAAGCCGAACTGGGCGAAGGGTTTTGGCGATCTCTGGACGCCGGGCGAAGAAGGTGCGCAGCAGAACCTACGTGACTTCGTCGAGGAAGCGCTCGATGGCTACAAAGAGAACCGCGACTATCCTGCGAAGCAAGCGACATCGATGCTGTCACCGCATCTGGCACTTGGCGAGATCTCCCCTGCCCGTATCTGGGATGCGACACGCGGTCTTACGAGCCAAGTGCCGGCGGCCGATATCGTGCATTTCCGCAAGGAGATCGCCTGGCGCGAATTTTCCTATCACCTGCTTTTCCATTTCCCGCAGCTTGCCTCTGAAAACTGGAACAATCGATTCGACGGCTTCGAATGGCGCAACGACGATGACGATTTCAACGCGTGGCGCCGGGGGGTGACCGGCTACCCGATCGTCGATGCCGGCATGCGCCAGCTCTGGCACCATGGCTGGATGCACAATCGCGTACGCATGATCGTCGCCTCATTCCTCATCAAGGATCTGATGGTCGACTGGCGCCGGGGCGAGGCCTGGTTTCGCGACACGCTGGTCGATGCCGATCCCGCCAACAACGCCGCAAGCTGGCAGTGGGTGGCTGGCTCAGGAGCCGATGCCTCACCGTTTTTCCGGATCTTCAATCCGGTGCTGCAGGGCCAGACCTTCGATCCGGACGGTGACTATATCAGAGCTCATGTGCCGGAGCTTCGAGAGCTCGGGGCAAAATACATCCATCGGCCGTTCGAAGCGCCAAAGAGCATGCTCGACGAGGCAGGCATCACGCTTGGCCAAACCTATCCGAAACCGATCGTCGACCACGCGCGCGCGCGCAACCGGGCGCTCGCCGCCTACAACGCCACAAAGGACGCCACATGAACGCGCACTTGCGTCCTGCTCCCCGCCGGCTGAAGATCGCCATCATCGGCTCCGGCATCTCGGGCGCCTCCGCGGCCTGGGCGCTGTGTCAGGTACACGACGTTACGCTCTACGAGAGCCAAGCGCGGGCGGGCGGCCACACGGCGACGGTCGACGTCGATTACGATGGGGTTCGGATTGCGGTCGATACCGGCTTCATCGTCTATAACGAACAGAATTACCCAAATCTGACGACGCTCTTTGCCGAGCTCGGCATCGCCACGCATGCAAGCGACATGAGCTTTTCGCTCTCACTCGACCGCGGCAGACTGGAATGGTGCGGCGGCGGGCTGTCTTCGATCTTCGCACAGAAGCGCAATCTGCTGCGGCCGTCGTTCCTGTGGATGATTCGTGAGATCCTGCGCTTCAACCGCACCTGCCTCGAAGACCGGGCGGCCGGCCATCTCGCCTCCCGTTCGATCGGCGATTATCTCGACTGGCGCGGCTTTTCGCCGGGTTTCACCAACAACTATCTCCTGCCGATGGCGGCGGCCATCTGGTCGACGCCGTCCGCCCGCATGCTGCAGTTTCCCGCCGAACATTTCGTCAATTTCTTCGACAACCACCGGCTGATCTATCGCCGGCAGCACCAGTGGCGGACGGTGACCGGCGGCAGCCGCACCTATCTCGACCGGCTGCTTCAGCCGCTCGGCGAACGGATGAAGCTTTCCTGCGGCGTGCGCAGCGTGCGCCGCTCCGCGAGCGGCATCGCGATCATTGACGATACGGGCAGCGAACACGCCTTCGACAAAGTGATCTTGGCTTGCCACAGCGACCAGGCAGCCCGCCTGCTCGTCGATGCTACCGACGGGGAAAGGAGACTGCTTGCCGCCATCCCCTATCAGCCAAACCGCGTCGTCCTGCACCGCGACGAAGCCCTTATGCCGCAGCGGCGCAAGGTCTGGGCTTCGTGGAACTATCTGCGTTCCAGCCGCGTAGATGGAAAGGCAGGCGTGGCCGTCACCTACTGGATGAACAGGCTGCAGGGCATCGACGACAATTTTCCGCTGTTCGTGACGCTCAATCCGGATCGTGAGCCGGACCCCCGCAGGGTTTTTGCGGAATTCGCCTACGAGCATCCGCAATTTTCGACCGAAGCGGTGAAGGCGCAGCAGGCGCTTGCCGCCATTCAGGGAGAGAACAATTGCCATTTCGCCGGCGCCTGGACGGGATATGGATTTCACGAGGATGGCCTCGTTTCCGGCCTGGCGGCAGCGGAGGCGATGGGCGGCATCATCCCCTGGCGGACGGTCCGAACCTGGGAACCTCAACCGGATGCAACAGCATGAGAGGACGCGGCGAAAAGCGTGGCATGGACACGGTGGCCAACGGCCCGCCACCGGATGCGGCGGCAGCACTCTATGTCGGCGACATCATGCATCAACGGATGAAACCGTTCGGCCATCGCTTCCGCTACCGCGTCTTCTCGCTGCTTGTCGATCTTGATCGGCTCGATGAGGCGGACCTGGCGTCGATGCTGTTTTCCGTCAACAGAGGCAATCTCGTGTCGTTTTACGAAAGGGACCATGCCGATGCCGGCAACACGCGACTACGCATCTATGCCGACCGGCTGCTGACCCAAGCGGGGCTCGATCGTGCCGACAGGATCCTGCTCGTCTGCTATCCCCGAATTCTCGGCTATGTCTTCAACCCGCTCTGCGTCTACCACGCCTATGATGCCGGTGGCGCACTCGTCGCGATGATCTACGAGGTGCGCAACACCTTCGGCGAGCGGCACAGCTATGTCTGTCCCGTCGGCCGCGGCGAGATGTCGGAAAGCGGGCTTCGCCAGAGCTGCGAAAAGCTCTTCCACGTCTCGCCCTTCATCGGTGTGGTGGGGCGCTATCATTTCCGCATCTTGCCGCCCGGCGCGGAAATCCGCTGGCGAATCCTCGAAACCGACAATGAAGGCCCGCTGCTTTCGGCGACGTATTCCGGGCGACAAGAGCCCTTGACCAGCGCCTCGCTGCTAAGGCTGACGGCGTACATACCTTTCCTCACCGTCAAAATCGTGGCCGGTATACATTGGGAAGCGCTGAAACTCTGGCTGAAAGGCGCGCGCTATATCAGGCGTCCGGCCCCGCCGCCTGAAGTCAGCATCCACCAGCCCTGCCCGCTTGCAGACGCGGCGGAATGACATTAGCTTTCGATGTAATGGCCGGAGGCCGCCCGAACACATCGTCACGGATGTATCGTCGCCCCTAACCGGCAAAAAATGCTGGAGGAGGAGAGATGAGTAAGGCGCAGGACTGGAATCTGCTGGCTGGTGATGCGGTGACGCTGACGGCCGAAAACATGTCCCGCATGGTGAAAGGTCTGCCCTTCAAGGCAAAGCTGGCTGTGCGCGGACTTCTGCACATGCAGCACGGTTCGCTCGCCGTTACCCTCCCCGACGGCCGCAGACTGTTGGTCGAGGGCAGGAAGGCCGGTCCAAAGGCGGCGCTCAGCCTCCACAACTGGAATCTTGCCTATCGGGCGCTGACGAGCGGCACGATCGGGGTTGCCGAAACCTATATGGACGGCGATTGGGACAGCCCCGACATCGCCGCCTTCCTTGAACTCTTCCTCGTCAACGGCGAGGCCGTCTACAGCTATGCGCATGGCAAAGGCGGCCTTGGCCGCCTCTTCGAGCGCGTCCGCCATTGGATGAACACCAATACCAGGACGGGCTCGAAGCGGAACATTTCCGCCCACTACGATCTCGGCAACGATTTCTACAAGCAATGGCTCGATCCGAGCATGACCTATTCCTCGGCACTCTATTCGACCGGGGCCAACGACCTGCAATCGGCGCAGAATGCCAAATACCGCGCGCTCGCGGAGGCGACCGGCATCGGGCCTGGGGATCACGTGCTGGAGATCGGCTGCGGCTGGGGTGGTTTTGCCGAATTCGCAGCAGGCGAGCTAAATTGCAAGGTGACCGGGCTGACGATCAGCCGCGAGCAGCTCGCTTTCGCCGAGGAGCGCATCCGCAAAGCCGGCCTCGGCGACCGCGTCGAGTTCCGTTTCCAGGACTACCGCGACGAGACCGGGCTCTATGACCGGATCGTCTCGATCGAGATGTTCGAAGCAGTCGGCGAGAAATACTGGCCATCCTATTTTTCCAAGCTCAGGCAATGCCTGAAGCCGGGCGGCAAGGCAGGCCTGCAGATCATCACCATCCAGCCAGAATCCTTCGACCAGTATCGCAGCAATCCCGACTTCATCCAGAAATATGTCTTTCCCGGCGGCATGCTGCCGACGCGCAACCATCTGGCCGAACTCGCCGGCAAGGTCGACCTGTCGCTGGACAAGGATTTCGGCTTCGGGCTCGACTATGCGCGCACGCTTGCCGAATGGCGCGAGCGCTTCTGGTCGGTCTGGGAGCGCATCCGCCCGATGGGCTTCGACGAGCGTTTCAAGCGGCTCTGGGAATTCTACCTGTTCTATTGCGAGGCCGGCTTCCGCGCCCGCAATATCGATGTGCGCCAGGTCGTGTTGTCGCGCCGGTGATCATTCCGCTAAATGCGGCGTCACCGAATGGTGACCAGTCAATGGCGGCCGCTCCCGCCAGCCGGTCACTCGGTTCACCAGCGTGAAATAAGCACCATAGGGGAGTAGGCGCGCCAGTTTCAGCATGGTGGTGAAGCGCTTCGGGAACGTGATCTCGAAGGCCCGCAATTTCAGCCCGGCGGCAATCTGCCGGGCTGCGTCTTCGGGCGACACCAAGGCCGGCATCGGAAAGGCGTTCTTCCTCGTCGCCGGCGTATCGACGAAGCCTGGGCTGACGAGCTGGATGCGGATGCCGATCTTGTCGAGATCGAATTTCAGGCTTTCGGCCATATTGATCAGTGCCGCCTTGGTGGCGCCATAGGCCGCACCCGTAGGCAGGCCGCCATAGCCAGTGACGGAGGAGACGATGGCGATCTGCCCCTGGCCTTTCGCCTTCATATGGCCGATCGCCGGCAGCAGACAGTTGACGACGCCGGAAAGATTGACGGCAAAGCTTTTTTCGAAATCGGCGCGGTTCAGGTCCTCGGCATGGACCGGCAGGTAGACGCCGGCATTGAGGATCGCCATGGCGAGCGTGCCATGCTCATATTCGATGGAGGCCATGACATGTTCCATGTCCTCGGCATCGGTGACGTCGCCGTCGAGAACCACGATACTGCCGGAAAGACCGCTGGCTTCGGCCTGCAGCTCGACCAGCTTTTCGTGACGTCTGGCGGTAACGGCGACCTTGTATCCTTCGGCCGCGAGCTTCAGCGCAAGCGCCCGGCCGATCCCGGAACTTGCCCCGGTGATCCAGACGATTCCATGTTCGGGACGGGCGATGAAATCATGCATCACATGTTCCTCCGGCTCTGCCTGACCAACACGAAAACAGGTCCGGAAGTTCGCTGCGTCTCCCGGATTTATGGCTCTATCACACCATTGTGGCTGCTTTCAGCCGATCAGGTCGCCGATCATCTGACGAAAGGATCCCGTCAGTCTGACCGGCCCGTCCGAAACGGCAAAGGCGATGCAAGGCCTGTCCTTTTCGGCGACCGGTCGGTGGTCGACCGTCTCGTCGGCGATGGAGATGTCGCCGGGGCCGAAACGGCCGCGTTCATCGTTGAAGGCGCCGTCGAGGATGAGGATGAGTTCCATGCCTTTGTGGGTATGCGCCGGCAAGGCACGGCCCGGGCGGATCCACATCAGGTTGACCTCGCAGCCGTCCATATCGAAGCAATATTCCTTGAAGCCCGGCAAGCGCTTGCGCCAGGGCACATCCTCGACCTCGCAGCCGACGAGATCGCGCAACGCTTGGGGAAACAGTACGTTTTCCGGCCGCGCTACCGCACGTGGCACAGAGACGGGAGGCGCCGAGGAAAAGATCGCCGAAAGCCGCCGGTCGCGATCGGCAATGGCAGCAACAGGCGCGCTTTCCAGGGCCTCCCCGGCCAGCAGCTCGAGGCTTTTCACCAAGCTGCGATTATCCGGCGTCATTTCGAGATGGGACCGCACCAACACGCGCGCCGGCTCGGGCAAGGAGCCGGCGACATAATGCGCCATCAATGCATCGATCGTATCGATCTGCTCGTGAATCATGCCGGTTTCGGTCACGCCCTGTTGCCGCGCTCCGTTTTCGCTTTGTCGTCATCCGTACGGGGAAAGTCAATCTTCGGATCACTCCGCGCACGGTGGGATTGTCGGCTACGCGTCATTTCAGGGGAGGAAGGCCAAATTTTACCGTGCCCGACAGAGGCGTGGAATAGCATTTCTTGCCAACTCAGCCTTGTGAAGGGAAAAGACCGTTCCTAAAGTAAGAGTTCGAATAGAGGCAGATTCCATGACCTTCCACCCTTCCGTCCTCGAAGCCATCGGCAACACGCCCCTGATCAAACTCAAGGGCGCGTCGGCGGCGACCGGCTGCACCATTCTCGGCAAGGCGGAGTTCCTGAACCCCGGCCAGTCGGTGAAGGATCGCGCCGCGCTCTTTATCATCCGCGACGCAGAGCGGAAGGGCCTGCTTCGGCCCGGCGGCGTGATCGTTGAAGGCACGGCCGGCAACACGGGTATCGGGCTGACGCTGGTCGCCAAGGCGCTCGGCTACCGCACCGTTATCGTCATCCCAGAAACGCAGAGCCAGGAAAAGAAGGACGCTCTGAAACTGCTCGGCGCCGAACTCGTCGAGGTGCCCGCCGTTCCCTACAGGAACCCTAACAACTACGTGAAGGTTTCCGGCCGGCTCGCCGAGCAGTTGGCGAAGACCGAACCGAACGGGGCGATCTGGGCAAACCAGTTCGACAACGTCGCCAACCGGCAGGCGCATATCGAAACGACCGCTCCAGAGATCTGGAACGATACCGACGGCAAGATCGACGGCTTCATCTGCTCGGTCGGTTCCGGCGGCACGCTGGCAGGTGTCGCTACCGGCCTCAAGGCTTTCAAGGCAGACGTCAAGATCGGCATTGCCGATCCCGATGGCGCCGCTCTCTATGAATTCTACCAGAACGGCGCGCTGAAATCCGAGGGCTCCTCGATCACCGAGGGCATCGGACAGGGCCGCATCACTGCCAATCTCGAAGGCTTCACCCCCGATTTTTCCTATCGGGTGTCCGATGCAGAAGCGCTTCCCTATCTTTTTGATCTCGTCGAAAACGAGGGCCTGTGCCTTGGCGGCTCGACGGCGATCAACATTGCCGGCGCGGTCAATCTCGCCCGGGATCTAGGCCCCGGCCACACCGTGGTGACGATCCTCTGCGATTACGGCAACCGCTATCAGTCAAAGCTCTTCAACCCGGACTTCCTGACGTCGAAGGGGCTGCCCGTTCCAAGCTGGATGGCCGCGTCACCCGATATAAACGTTCCCTACGAGCCCGCGTGAGATCCCATGCCCGTCAATGCCCTCTATCGTGACGACTTCTATCTTTCGACATGCGAGGCGGTCGTCACCGCCGTTCACGAAGATGGGGGCATCGAACTGGACCAGACCTGCTTCTATGCGACATCCGGCGGCCAGCCGGGTGATACAGGCGAGCTTGAACGCGCCGACGGCACCAAGATCGCCCTTGGCCAGACGAAGCACGGTCCGAGCAAGGATATCGTCATCCACGTGCCACTTGAAAACGAGCCGAAGCCCGTGGTCGGCGAGACGCTGGTGCTGCACCTCGACTGGCTGCGCCGCTACAGGCTGATGCGCATGCACACGGCCTGCCATCTGCTCTCAGTCGTCTGCTCCTTTCCGATCACCGGGGCTGCCGTCGGCGAGGAGGAAAGCCGCGTCGACTTCGACATGACCGAGACGATCGACAAAGACGAAGTCACGGCCAAGCTGATGGAACTGGTCGGTCAGAACCATCCGGTCACCCTGCAATGGATCACCGACGAAGAGCTTGCGGCCAATCCTGATATCGTCAAATCGAAGAATGTCCGCCCGCCGATGGGGCTCGGCCGCGTCAGCCTCGTCTGCATCGGCGAGAACTCGTCGATTGACAGCCAGCCCTGCGGCGGCACACATGTTTCCGAGACTCAGGAAGTCGGGCAGATCCACATCGCCAAGATCGAGAAGAAGGGCAAAGAGAACCGGCGCTTCCGCATCCGCTTCGGCACGCCCGGCGACGAAGCCTGACCATCAAGGGAGACCACAATGAGTGAGACCAAGAGCCGTTTCGTCGTGTCGGCCGACTGGCTGCAGGCGGAACTCGGGAAGCCGGACCTGCGCGTGCTGGACGCCTCCTTCTATCTGCCGGCGCAGAAACGCGATGCCGATGCCGAATATGCGGCCGGTCATGTTCCCGGTGCCATCCGCTTCGACCAGGACAAGATCGCCGACCACTCGACGTCGCTGCCGCACACGATCCCCTCGCCTGACTATTTCGCCGCCGAAGTCGGCCGGCTCGGCATCAGCGAAAACGATCGGATCGTCGTCTATGACGGCATTGGCCTGTTCGCCTCGCCGCGCGTCTGGTGGCTGTTCCGGGTGATGGGCGCGAAGAACGTCTTCGTGCTCGACGGCGGTCTCGACGGCTGGAGGGCCGAAGGCCGTCCGCTCGAAAGCACCGCACCCAACTATGCGCCAGCGAGTTTCACACCTGACTTCGACGAGAGCCGGGTGGTGACGCTCGATAGGATGCGTGATATCGTCTCGAGCGGTGCGATGCAGATTGCCGATGCCCGCAGCGCCGGCCGCTTCGCTGCTGCCGAGCCCGAGCCGCGCGCCGGCATGCGCTCCGGCCATATGCCGGGCGCCCGCAGCCTGCCCTCCGGTGCCTTCGCGAACCAGGGCCGGTTCAAGTCGCTGCCCGAACTGCGCCAGACCATCGAGGATGCCGGCATCGATCTTTCCAAGCCTGTCGTCACCTCCTGCGGCTCAGGCATCACCGCAGCAATCATCACGCTGGCGCTGGAATCGCTCGGCCATCACGACAACAAACTTTACGACGGCTCGTGGAGCGAATGGGGCAGCCGTGACGATACGCCTATCGTCACCGGCCCGCCGACGCCGGTCAAAGCCTGATCGCCATGGGGAAAACACCCGCGTCGCTCAAAGCGCATATCACCCGGCTGGAAATGACGGCGCCGCCGAAGGCGAGCATGCCGGTGCCCGTCAATATCCAGACGGCGATCATGCGCGCTCCCGAGATCCCCTTGCCCTTTTACCGCTATCTGTACCGGCAGGTCGGCGCGCGCTGGCAATGGGTGGACCGGTTGCGCATGAGCGACGAGCAGCTTGCCGAGACGTTGAACGACGAGCGCAACAATATCAGCGTCCTCTACGTCAACGGCGCGCCCGCCGGCTTCTACGAATATTTCTGCGAGGACGAAGATACGATCGAGCTCAGCCATTTCGGCCTGATCGAACACGCGCTCGGCCTCGGCATCGGCAAATGGTTCCTGCTGCAGGCGCTATACGCCATCTGGTCGCTCAATCCGAAGCGGGTCACCACCACAACAAACAACCTCGACCACCCGCGCGCACTGCAGCTCTACCAGATGTACGGCTTCTCCCCGGTCTCGACCGGCACCGGTATCGTCCGGCCGCTCAGCGACAAGGAGCTGCTGGAGATGGCGCGGAAAAGCTGACTGTTTGGTTTACCTTCCTGTGCCTGTCACAGGAATCCAGACACGGCGCGTCTGCGCCGGGAATGAAGCAATCCCACAAAGGAAAGCGTCTATCGCGCCCAAGGACTTGGGCGCACTGGAATCCTGTGACGAGCATAGGAATGAGGGAAGAGAGGTGGAAACTTCTCTTCAAACGTCGATGAATTGGCATGTCTGGCATCAAGTACGAGATTGTCCGCGGCGATCTCGACAAGCAATAGCACCCGCAAGAAACGGGTGGCTTGGGCGATGGTCCGGGTGCAATTTCATGGCGATCACAAGGAGATTTGCCGTGACCGCCATTCGTTTTGCCGCCATGCCGACCACTGACGCTGAACATCTCTGGAGCGGTGGCCGCGACGCATATGACAACCTGCCTGAGACGGTGGTTTCCGACGGTGACGGCAACCCTTGCCGCCACTGCCTGGGGAATATCGAAGAAGGCGAGGAGTTTCTGGTTTTCGCCTACCGGCCGTTCCCGGAGCTGCAGCCCTATGCCGAAACCGGGCCGATTTTCCTCCACAAGCAGCCCTGCCGACGCTACGCCGCCGAGGAGATCCAGCCGCCAATGTTGACGATGAGCCCCGACTTCATCGTCCGCGGCTATAGCAAGAACGACCGCATCGTCTATGGCACCGGCGCAGTGACTGATATCGCCAATATTCCGGCCTACGGCGAAAAGCTGCTGGCGCGGCCCGACATAGCCTATGTGCACGTGCGCTCGGCGCGCAACAACTGCTTCCAATGCCGGATCGACAAGGTAAAGACGCCGGTTCTTGCAGAGACCAGCGCCTAACCTATAGTCAGCTAGCTTACGCTACGTTCAGCACGCTTTCCGGCGCGAAAGCCTCGTAGCCGAGCGCCTCGGCGACCGGCTTGTTGGTGATGCGGCCCTTGTGCACGTTCAGGCCGTTCCGCAGATGTTTGTCTTCGGCGATGGCGCGCAGGCCGCGATCGGCAAGCGCCAGGCCGTGGACCAGCGTGGCATTGTTCAGGGCATGCGCCGAGGTGACCGGTACCGCGCCCGGCATGTTGGCGACGCAGTAATGCACGACGCCGTCGACCTCATAGGTCGGATCGGAATGGGTCGTCGCATGCGAGGTCTCGAAGCAGCCGCCCTGGTCGATGGCGACATCGACGATGACCGAGCCTTTCTTCATGCCGGATAGCATTTCGCGGGTGACGAGCTTCGGCGCGGCGGCACCTGGGATCAGCACGGCGCCGATAATGAGATCGGCCGTGAAGACTTCCTCCTCCAAAGCCTGGATGCTGGAATAACGCGTGTGGATGCGGCCTGCGAAGATATCGTCGAGCTGGCGCAGGCGCGGCAGCGACCGGTCGAGGATGCTGACATCGGCGCCGAGGCCGGCGGCCATCCTGGCGGCATGCAGTCCGACGACACCGCCGCCGATGACCGCAACCTTGGCCGGCAGAACGCCGGGCACGCCGCCGAGCAGGATGCCGAGGCCGCCATTGGCCTTCTGCAGGGCGGTGGCGCCCGCCTGGATCGACAGGCGGCCGGCAACCTCCGACATCGGCGCCAGCAGCGGCAGGCCGCCGCGTTCGTCGGTCACCGTCTCATAGGCGATCGCGGTGACGCCGGAGGCGATCAGACCCTTGGTCTGATCGGGATCGGGGGCCAGATGCAGATAGGTGTAGAGAAGCTGACCGTCGCGGAGCTGCGCCCATTCGGAGGGCTGCGGCTCCTTCACCTTGACGATCATATCGCATTTTTCAAAAATATCCTTGGCGGAGGCGGCGATCTTCGCGCCAGCCGCAGCATAGGCGCCGTCATCGGCGCCGATGCCGGCGCCCGCCTTGGTTTCAACCCAGACCTCATGGCCATGGGCAACATATTCACGCACCGAAGCCGGCGTCAGGCCGACACGGTATTCATGGTTCTTGATTTCCTTCGGGCAACCGACACGCATTTGCGTTCCTCTCATGTCATCCGCAGTCGCGGATTTCCTCGGACATTGAATCCAACCACCAAGGGCGTGAAATGTCCTTGCAAAGACGATTTGCGAAGAGGCGGTTTTTCGGTGATTATTGCGTACGCTCTATATTTTTTCGAAGGTTCTTCGAATGGCCGATCTGGATACCATCGATCTTGCGATTCTTAAGGTGCTGCAGGCCAATGCCCGCATCACCAATGCCGAGCTTGCCGAAAGGATCGGCCTGTCGCCTTCGGCCTGTTCGCGCCGCCTCGACATCCTCGAACGAAGCGGCGTCATCGGCGGCTATCATGCGCGGCTTTCGCACAAGGCGCTCGACTACAAGATGATCGCCATCGTGCATATCTCGCTGTCCGGCCAGTTCGCCAAGACGTTGGCCGAATTCGAGGCAGCGGTGAAACTCTGCCCGAACGTGCTCGTCTGTTACCTGATGTCGGGCGAATACGACTATATCCTCAGGGTCGCCGCCCGCGATCTCGAGGATTATGAGCGCATCCACCGCGATTGGCTGTCGGCCCTGCCCCATGTCGTCAAGATCAATTCGAGCTTCGCGCTCAGAGAAATCATCGACAAGCCGAATGTCGGGCTTTGAGCCCTTGCATATCCACGGAAAGCCTGCCCAGACTTTCGGTGCGCGCGGGCGTTTCCCGTTCATTGGCATGTGATGACATCGAAGACCCAAGGCTATATTTTCGTCCTGCTGGCGATCACCATCTTTTCGCTGCAGGACGCCATCTCGAAACATCTGGCAGCGACCTATCCGCCGATCTTCGTGACGATGATCCGCTATTGGGCTTTCGCGCTGTTCACGATCATCCTCGCCTCGAAGATGCGCGGCGGCATCAGGGCGACGGCCCGTACCAAACGCCCCATGCTTCAGGTGACGCGCGGCGTGCTGCTTGCCGTTCAGGTGGTTTTGGCCATCACTTGTTTTGCCGTGATCGGCCTTGCCCGCTCACAAGCGATCTTTTCCGCGACGCCGATCCTGATCGCACTGCTGTCGATGCCGATCCTCGGCGAGCGGGTTGGCTGGCGACGATGGATTGCAATTGGCGTCGGGCTTTTCGGGGTTTTGCTGATCCTGAAGCCGGAAGGCGAGTTTTTCGATGTGAAACTGCTACTCGCCGTCATTTCCTGCTTCAACTTCGCCTTCTACGTCATCGCCACGCGTCTCGTCAGCCGCGACGACTCGTCGATGACGAGCTTCTTCTATACCGGCGTCATCGGTGGCATCACGATGAGCATCATTGGCCCGTTCTACTGGAGCTCTATGTCGCGGGGAGACTGGGGCTGGATGGCGCTGGTCTGTATGACCAGCATTTCCAGCCACTATTTCTTGATCCGCGCCTACGATCTCCTCGATGCCGCCGCGGTTCAGCCGCTGACCTATCTGTCACTGGTCTACGCCTCGATCATCGGTGTGACGATCTATGACGAAACGCTCGGTATCAACACAATCATCGGCTCGATCATCGTCGTTTCCGCCGGGATCTTCACCATCTGGCGCGAGCATGTGGTGGGGCGCAGGACGGCTACAGCCAATTGACGTTTCACTGCAATTTTAGCCAAGCCCCTAAAACCATTTCAATTTTCGGGCGCTATGCTCCCTGGCTGTATCAGGGGAGAACATATGACCCGCAACTTGAAAATCACGGCCCGTAAGGCCGACCGGAAAAACTGCCGCGTCTTCGGCAGCGTCAAATATCTGAACAGCGAGGTGGATGCCCGCATCCTCAACCTGTCGGCGACCGGTGCCGCATTGGAGATGAAGACGCCGCTCCATGCCGCATCCGGCAGCAAGGTCCGTATCGAGGCTGAAAACCTTGGGATGCTCGAAGGCATCATCCGCTGGAAGCACAATGGCCGTGTCGGCATCCAGTTCGACGTGAATTCGAATGCGCGGGCGCAGGTCTCCTCCTATTTCCGCTTTTTCCATAAGGAAATACGGCCGGTGCTGGCGGTACGCCAACTTAGAACCCATACCAACGGCGATCGCCCACCTCATTTGGCGACGTTGACTCTGAAATCGTAAGGCTGCGGCGCTTCTGCGCCGCAGGGGCGGCCGAGATCGCGTCAGTCGCTGCGCTTGGCACTGGTGCCGAGCGCGCGTTGGAATCGGGTCGCCTTTCTCCGCGATTGTTTTGCCGTCCTGTCATTTTCGCAGTGTACTCCTTGTCAATTCGTCCTAATTCTGACGGGCCGGACGATGCATGATCTTTGAAGGAGAGTTCGATGTCTTCCATTTTCGACGTTGGCGTCATGAGCCGCCGTTCCCTGCTTGGCGGGCTTGCCGCCACTTCCGCCCTGGTGCTGCTGCATCCCTTCAGCGCACACGCCAGCGCCAACCAGGCGCATCTCCGGCTGATGGAAACGACGGATATTCACGTCAACGTCTTCCCGTATGACTATTATGCCGACAAGCCGAACGACACGATGGGCCTGTCTCGCACCGGAACGATCATTGACGGCATCCGCGCGGAAGCCGTCAATTCGCTGCTGATCGACAATGGCGACGTGCTGCAGGGCAATCCGATGGGCGACTACATGGCCTATCAGCACGGCATGAAGGACGGCGACGTCCATCCCGTGATCAAGGCGATGAACACGCTCGGCTATACGGTGGGCACGCTCGGGAATCACGAGTTCAATTACGGGCTCGACTTCATGTTCAAGGTCCTATCAGGTGCAAACTTCCCCTTCGTCTGCGCCAACCTGACCAAGGGCCAGCTCGCCTCGGACCCGAAGCAGGACGATCTCTTCTTCAAGCCCTACCTTATCGTCGAAAAACAAATCAAGGACGGCGCCGGCAAGGAGAGCCCGGTCAAGATCGGCTTCATCGGCTTCGTACCGCCGCAGATCATGCTCTGGGATATCAAGAATCTCGAAGGCAAAGCGCAGACGCGTGACATCGTCGAGGCCGCCAAGGCCTGGGTTCCCGCCATGAAGGAAGCCGGCGCCGATATCGTCATCGCGCTTTCCCATTCCGGCATCGACGGAGCCGCGCCGTCCGAAAAGATGGAAAACGCCTCGCTGCATCTGGCCGCCGTCGATGGGATCGACGCGATCTTCACCGGCCACCAGCATCTCGTCTTCCCCGGCCCGAAGAGCTGGGATGGCATCGCCAATGCCGACCCGGTCAAGGGCACGCTGCACGGCAAGCCCACGGTGATGGCAGGCTTCTGGGGTTCGCATCTCGGCCTGATCGACCTGCTGTTGGAAAAAGACGGCAACAGCTGGAAGATCGTCGACTTCACCGCGGAAGCCCGGCCGATCTATCATCGCGACGACAAAAAGAAGGTGGTTGCCGATTACGCCGACAAGAAGGACGTGGTCGACGCCGCCAAGGCCGAGCACGAGGCAACGCTTGCCTATGTGCGTACCCCCGTCGGCAAGACGTCGGCGCCGCTCTATTCCTACTTCGCGCTGGTCGCCGACGATCCCTCGGTGCAGGTCGTCTCCCAGGCCCAGACCTGGTACATCAAGCAGATGCTGGCCGACACCAAGTTCAAGGATCTGCCGGTGCTTTCGGCGGCGGCCCCCTTCAAGGCTGGCGGACGCGGCGGCGCCGACTACTACACCGACGTTCCGGCCGGCGATATCGCCATCAAGAACGTCGCCGACCTCTACCTCTACCCGAACACGGTGCAGGCCGTTGCCATCACCGGCGCACAGGTAAAGAACTGGCTCGAAATGTCGGCCGGCATGTTCAATCACATCGGGGCCGGCTCGAAGGACGCGCCGCTGCTCAACAACGACTTCCCGTCCTACAATTTCGACGTCATCGACGGCGTGACCTATCAGATCGACCTGTCGCAGCCGCCGAAATATGATTCGTCCGGCAAGGCGATCAATCCGGATTCCAACCGCATCCAGAATCTCGCCTTCGACGGCAAGCCGATCGATCCTGCCCAGAAATTCGTCGTCGTCTCCAATAACTACCGCGCCGGCGGCGGTGGCAATTTCCCGGATATTGCCGCGGACAAGGTGATCTTCCAGGCGCCGGATACCAACCGCGACGTCATCGTCCGCTACATCCACGACCAGGGCACGATCAATCCGACGGCCGATGCGAACTGGACCTTCAAGCCGCTGCCGGGCACGACGGCGACCTTCGAGAGCGGCCCAAAGGCGAAGCAGTTCCTCGCGGCGGTCAAGAACGTCAAGATCGAGGATGCCGGCGACGGCGCCGACGGTTTCTCGAAGTTCAGGCTGGTGCTTTAAGCGGAAAGAGATGCCGGCGAAGGCGCGCTCGCGCCTTCGTCATTCGGCCGCGAGCGGCGTTTCGGGTTCACGCAATTCTGCGATCTCAGCATGGAAATCGGCTTGGCTCGGGCAGGCCGAAAGCCGCGTGCGGAACGCGTCGATCATCCAGGCAGCCGCAGGTCCCGGCGGATTGGCGAGCTGGCGCATCGAATAGATGGCATACTCGCCCTGTTCGTAGGCGTCCAGATCGAGATGGACGAGCGCGCCGCTGCGAAGATCGTCATGCATCACGGAGGCAGGAAGACCGCCCCAGCCAAGGCCGGCCTTGATGAGCTGATGCTTCGTGGCAATGTCGCTGACGCGCCATGTCTTGTAGGACAGAACATTGAAATCGCGCCCCTTCGTCCGGCCCGACGCATCGGTGACGACGAGCTGCACTTCCTCGCGCACGTCGCCGAGCGTCAACGGCCGGTCGATCCCGGCAAGCGGGTGATTGGGCGCGGCAACCGGCAGCATGAAGGAGTGGCCGATCCGCTCGGTGACGACCGAATCATCCTGTTTTAGGACTGCGCCGCCAATGCCGATGGTCGCCTTGCCGCTGAGGACGAGGTCCATGACCACGCCGAGCTCACCGACATTGAGGTTTAACAAAACGGACGGAAACCTTTCGCGAAATTCGTGCAGGACATCGACCACGGCCCGGGAAGGCACCATGACGCTGATGGCGACGGACACCTCCGCTTCAAGCCCTTCCCGCAAGCTCTTGACGCGCGCTCGCATCACCTGCAGGTCGCCGAGTATGCGCCGCGCATCCTCCAGCATCGCCTTGCCCGCCTCCGTCAGCTTCGGCTGGCGGGCGCCGGAGCGCTCGAAAAGCGCCACCTCGAGCTGCGCCTCCAGATTGGCAATCGTATAGCTGACGACCGACTGCGCACGGTTCAGCGCCCGCGAGGCGGCCGAAAAGCTGCCGGTCTCGGCAACGGTCAAAAACACCTGCAATTGGTCCAGGGTCGGGTTCGGAAGCATATCCATCCATTCCATCGATAGTTTCGATCGACATTATCACCGTTTTTTCGATAGCAGGCCAGACCTATTTTCCTCGTCGACACTGCGGCTCACCTCCCAGCAATGGGCCGTCAAATCCAATTCGAAAGGAAATGCACCATGTCGTCCATCCTTCTTCTGACGTCCAGCCCGCGCGCCGACTCGCTCTCGACGCCGATCGCCGTCGACCTCGCTGAAAAGCTGAAGAGCCAGAACCCTGGTAGTGTTGTCGTTCGCCGCGACCTTGCCGCCAATCCGTTGCCGCATATCGATAACCTCTTCACCGGCGCAATCCGCAAGCCGGCCGAAGCCCGCACTGCTGAGGAGGCAGCCGCCGTCAAAACTTCCGACGAACTTGTCAACGAGCTGCTTGCCGCCGACACGATCGTCATCAGCACCGGTCTCATCAACTTCAACATCTATTCGTCGCTGAAGACCTGGATCGACAACGTCGCCCGCGCCGGCCTGACCTTCAAGTACACGGAAAGCGGCCCGGTTGGCCTCGCGACCGGCAAGAAGGTTTATGTGGTGCTCGCCTCGGGTGGCGTCTACTCGCAAGGACCGGCATCCGCCTTGAACCACGCCGTGCCCTACTTGAAGTCGGTGCTCGGCTTCCTCGGCATCAGCGATATCGAGACCATCTATGTCGAAGGCCTGGCCTTCGGTCCCGAAGCTGCCGAAAAGGCCATCGACGCCGCCAAGTCGCGCGTCCAGGAAATCGCGCTGGCCGCCTGATCGGCTTCTAATGCTCGCATGGAACGGCCGGCAATTGCCGGCCGTTTGTCATTGGTCGATACCGGCGACAAAATCCCGGACCGTCTCCAGGATTTCGGTCGAGAGTTGCTCATCGGAGGAAATCCTGGAAAGGCCGACGCCGCCGGCCATCATCGCGAAGGCCATGATCGCCTTGCGTCGCCGTTCTCCCTCGTCCGCTCCCGCAGCCTTGCTCGCCAAAGCCTCAAAATTGCGCCTGAGCCCATCGGTGGCGATCGCCCGCGCCTTCTCGCCGCTGCGGGCTATATCGGAGGTCAACGCCGCAAATGGGCAACCGTCGCCGGGGTTGTCGCGATGATAGACACTGACGTAACGATCGGCGATATCGGCGGGCTTCATCGCCGCCGGATCCACACCCTCGGCCGCCAGCCTGCGTCCCCACGAATCGAAAGCGGACTGAATCGCCTCGGCGACGAGATCGTCGCGGGAGGCGAAGTGCTTGTAGAAGCCGCCGACGGTCAGCCCGGCCTCCTTCATCAGGTCGGCGACGCCGATACCTTCGAGCCCTTCCTCGCGCAGCCGCTTCGACGCGGTCTCGACGATCTTCTCGTGCGTCTTCTGTTTCTCCAGCTGCGAACGCCCCATCGGAATCTCCCGGCACTAAATTCGAATGAGCATGATGTCGGCCGAAAACCGCTTACACTTTTCGGCATCATGCTCCTTGACGCGTATGGATTACAGTCATAATCCTTATAGATAACGATCATAATCCAGATCGTTAGCAATTCCAAGAGGAGCATGAATCATGCGTCTAAGAAACAAGGTCGCGCTGATCACCGGCGGAAACAGCGGTATTGGTCTCGCCACCGCCAAGATCTTCATCGATGAGGGCGCCAGGGTGGTGATCACCGGCCGCAATCCGGAAACGCTGGCCGCGGCCGAAAAGGCGCTTGGGGCCGGCGTGCTGGCACTGAAGGTCGACGTCACCGATGCCGCTGCCACCGAGAAGGCCTTTGCGGAAGCCGCCGCAAAGGTCGGCAAGTTCGACATCGTCTTCGCCAATGCCGGCATTGGCGGCGCGACGCCGCTCGGCGAGACGTCGCCCGCGCAGTTCAACCAGATCATCAGCACCAATCTGACGGCGGTTTTCTTCACCGTGCAGGCGGCCCTGCCGCATTTCAACGACGGCGCTTCTGTCATCCTCAACGGTTCGGTGCATGCCGTGCTCGGCGCCCCCGGCTGGTCGGCCTATGCGGCGACCAAGGCTGCGGTCCGGGCGTTGACGCGGAATATGGCCTCCGAGCTCGCGCCCCGCGGCATCCGCGTCAACCAGGTGACACCAGGCGGCACGAAGACGCCGATCTGGTCGCCGATGGCACCGACGGAAGACGCGATGTCGGCGCTGGAAGCCCGCATCGGGGGGATGAGCCCGCTCGGCCGCATGAGCGAAGCTGACGAAATCGCCAAGGCAGCACTCTATCTGGCCTCGGATGACGCAGCCAATATCACCGGCATCGAGATCACCGTTGATGGCGGCATGACGAGCGCCCCGTCCGGCGCCAAGATCTTCCGCGCGGCTTAAGCGAGTTTCACCACCCCGGAACGGCCGACGACGCAGTTGCGGCCGCTCCTCTTGGCAGCATAAAGCCGGCCATCGGCGGCCGCCAGCACGGCGGTAAAATCGACACCGTCCTCGTCGGCGGTCGCAACGCCGATACTGACCGTGACCGGCCGGTCATCCGGCGTCTTGACGCTGGTGGCGATCGTCCACCGCAGGCGCTCGGCAAGGAGCAGACCTTCCTCGTGGTCGGTGCCCGGGCAGATGGCAACGAATTCCTCGCCGCCGAAGCGGAAGACGCGGTCGCTCGAGCGCAACGTCGTGCCCAATCGGGCGGCGATCGCCTTCAGCACCTCATCGCCCTGGAGATGGCCGTAGCCGTCATTGACATCCTTGAAGTGATCGGCGTCGAGAATGAGGACGGTGGCGAATAGCCCCTGCCTCAATGCCTCGCGCACCATCAGCGGTGCTTCAACTTCCATGCGCGTGCGATCGTAGACGCCGGTGAGCATATCGCGGCCGGTGCGCTCCAGAAGGTCGTTGTAGCGCTCGCGGAATGTCAGGTCGCCGAACACGTCGCTGATCGAACGTGCCGACACGCTGGCCCCGCCCCGGCGAATACGATATTCGTAGATCGCAAACATCGCCGCATAGAGGCAGACGGCCAGCATTTTCGCCTTCCATCCGGCCCAGAATGCAGCGATCGGCACATCCAGGAAATAATTCAACGCGGCAAAGAAGCCGATCTGGTCGAAGGTCAGCAGCACAAATCCGGAAATCAGGAAGCGCAGCACGACGCGCCGGCGGAAGAAATCGCCGAGTTTCTCGTAAAGCAGGATGATGCCGAGTGAATCGACATAGAGCAACGCCGTGCCCCAGACCATCAGCCAGCCCATCTCTTTGAGGAAATCGACATCGGGCGTGTGGTTGGGCGACATTTGCAGCGGCAGGTGCAGCTGCAGCACCCAGGCGATGCCGACGGTCAGCAGGTTGCCGAGGAACAGGCCGTAGATCGGCTGACGCACCGTGGCGGCATCCTCCTGCCGGTAAAGCATCAGGATCATCATCAGCTTGCCGGAGAAGAAGACCGATGAACCCGGCGACACATCGCCGAACGGCAACGAGACGTAGAAGACCGCCGCCAGATAGGTTTCCATGAAATGCATGACCCCGAGCGCCGTCAGGAAGACGCCCAGACCGAGCCGATGACGGAAGTGCAGAAGCGTGACCATCAGCGAGAAATAGGCGACGGCTTCGACAGCGAAGAGCGCGAGGTTGAACGTCTCCATCACCTCTCCCCAGCTTCAAGCCGGCGCGGTCGGCGGCGCGCGGACGCGGCGATCGCGACAGCGGATCCTTTGGTCGATCGTCCGAAAAAGTCAAACACGAGGGCGGCCCTGCACATGCTGCAGGCGATACCTTTGACCGCAATCCTTTAAGAATGCGTGAGCACGATTGCGCGCGCCGGAGAAGCATCCGGCTCACAGGATTGAAAAACAAGAATAATTGCGGCCGACATCCGGCCGATCCGGCAGATCCCGATTTCAGACCTGACGAAGCTTCTCGCCGTCACCAAAGAGCGACGAACCATGCTGATCAATGATCTGCTGCGCCTTGCGCACAGTGCATTCGAGCGCATCATCGGAAGAGCTAAACAGATCGGCGCGGATGAAATTGCGTACCAGCACCTCGTCGCCGACCTTCTTTTCGATGCGGCCGGCAAGACGATATTGGCTGCCTTCCCTACGCGGCTCCGCGTAGATCGTGCAATCATTGTAAAGCTGCGGCTCGCCGGAAGGGCCGGCCGCCTCCGAGGGGGCGGGTTTGCTGCCGCCGGAGAACATCGAAAAAATATTTGAAATGAACGAAGCCATGCTGCGCCTTTAGCACGGCGATATCGTCGTCGCCAAGTTAAATGATCAGATTGGCGAGGATCTCGTTTTCGGTGATATCCTCGTAACCCATGCCGGCAGCTTCGAAATTTCCGATCAGCCTGGCGAAATTGTCCGGCGCCTTGGTTTCGATGCCGATCAGGATCGAGCCGAAATTGCGCGCTGATTTCTTCAGATATTCGAAACGGGCGATATCGTCGTCGGGGCCGAGCAGATTGAGGAAATCCCTGAGCGCCCCGGGGCGCTGGGCAAGCCGCAGGATGAAGTATTTCTTCAGCCCTGCGTAACGCATGGCTCTTTCCTTTACGTCAGGCAGACGCTCGAAATCGAAATTGCCGCCAGAGACGACGGCAACGATGGTCTTGCCGCGGATCACGTGGCGGTCCATCGCGGCGATCGCCGTCAGCGACAATGCGCCGGCCGGCTCCAGCACGACGCCCTCGACATTCAGCATCTCCTGAATGGTGACGCAGATGGCGTTCTCCGGCATCAGTTGCACTTGGCTTGCCGGGAAATCGCAAAGAGCGGCGAAATTCAGGTCGCCGATCCGGGCAACGGCGGCGCCGTCGACGAAATTATCGACCTTGGCAAGCGTCGTCACCTTGCCGGCCTCGATACTGCGCCTCAGGCTCGGCGCGCCGGCGGGCTCGGTGAAGACGAAAGCCGATTTCGGCACGGTGCCGTGGAGATAACCGGTAATGCCGGCGGCAAGGCCGCCGCCGCCGACCGGCAGGACGACCATATCAGGCACCGTTCCCTCAGGCAGTTGCTGCATGATTTCAGCGGCGACGGTCGCCTGTCCCTCAATGATGTCGGCATGGTCGAAGGGCGGCACCATGACGCCGCCGATTGCCTCGACATGGTCGCGCGCGGCCTGGTAGCATTGGTCGAAGAAGTCTCCGAACAATCGGATGGTGATGAATTCGGCGCCGAACATGCGCGTCTTGTCGATCTTCTGCTGCGGTGTCGTCACCGGCATGAAGACGACGCCCGGCACGCCGAAATGGCGGCAGACGAAGGCGAAGCCCTGGGCGTGATTGCCGGCCGAGGCGCAGACGAAGGTCTTGCCGACCGCTCCCTGCCCGATCGCCTTGCGGAAGAAATTGAAGGCGCCGCGGATCTTATAGGAGCGCACCGGCGACAGATCCTCGCGCTTCAGCCAGATATCGGCCCCGTAGCGCGCCGACAGATGATCGTTGAGTTGCAGCGGTGTTGCCGGAAAAAGGCTGCGCATTGCTTCTTCGGCGCTTTCGACATCAAGTCTCGTCACGGGCGTGGTCCATTCTCATAATTACAGCGCCGCTATGGCATAGGCCGACCGGCAAAAGAAAGCCCGTTTCGGCCATTTGCGGTTCGCCGCCAGCCCTGTTTGCGAAAGCCTTTCTTAAGCCCACCGCAAAATTGGCGGCACATGAACTGATTTTAACTGTCAATGAAAACGCCAGCCACTAATATAAAGCCATGATCACGTTCAACTTCGCAAAACCACTCGCCTGGCTGCTGCTCGCCGTCATCCTCTTCGTCACGGTTTCGCCGATCGGGCTGAGGCCGGAGACCGTTACGACGGTCGACACCGACCGCGCAGGCGCTTATGTTCTTCTCGGCCTCGCCTTTGCGCTCGCCTATCCGAAACAGTGGAAATTGGTGGCCGTGCTGCTGATCGCTGGTTCCGTCGCCATCGAATATCTGCAGTACCTTTCGCCGACGCGCCATCCGCGCCTGCATGATGCCGGCATCAAGGCAATGGGCGCCGCCTTGGGGCTGCTCGCCGGCTGGGTGATCAACAGGTGGCGCGCGACCAAAGCGCCAGATACGCTTCCTCTCGCAGAAAGCTGATTATCCCGGACTAGAACCCGCGCAGCTGCACGGCCCAGAAAAACAGTGGTATTGCAGCGATCGCAGTTCCCAGAACAAGCGCGACACTGGTCTTGACGATCCGGACGCGCCGAACCCTAGCCCCACTCCAATCGTAAACCATCGTCTTACTCCCAGAAGACAACACTTACTCAACCGCCGCGGCGCAATCCTTGCACCGAAAATGCCCCCGTCAAGCAATAGAACGCATATATCCACAATATACATGCATATTCAAACGATATTGTGAAGCTGGTCCGGGGCGACCGGAATCGAACCCGTATGACCGAGGCCGATAGATTGTCGCTGAAACCCGGTACACTTGATCGGCATCGAAAACGACTTTGACAGTGCATGCCTAATGCTCGACGGCGAGCAAGTCAATTTCCGCTCGCCGCCGTCTCGCGCGTTTCCACATAATTCTTTCGTCGGAAGCCGAATAAAATCATGCGAAATTCAGAGTGTTACAGGTCTATTTCGCGTCTGACGTAACCGCGCTATAGCACTTCCACTAGCCGTCATAATGGCCGGAGAACGCCGCCTCTGCCGACTTGACGGTGACTGCCAAATTCACGCCCTTTGTGACCGTCGCGCCGGTGGCGCGAAGATCGGTCACCACTTTCAAGCCACCCGCCTTTGGGGCCGGGAGCGGCAGTACTGTGCCGGCGTCCAGATCAGCGACCCAGAGTCCGTCTTGACCTTCAACACTAATAACAACAACTGTAGCCATGTTTTTGCCCTCTAACGATTGATGTTTAAAATCCAGCTTTCTTCAGGCCTTCACGATAAAGATCTTTATGCCATTGCTCTTTACTTGGAACTGCAGACAACCACTTGTCCACATCGAAGTCCGGGTTGCCTTCACGAAACCTTCGTACGAAGACCCGCGCCTTGTCCTGATGACCCAACATGGCCCAACTTGCGGCGGACAACCTGTCCGCTAAATTGGGGTCGGCCATCTGCCCGATATAGTCCAGCGAAGCTTCGAATTCGCCGAGGGCATAGTTTGCTCCCGCAGCAGTCCAGAAATAGGTATCGGGACCGAGCGGGTTCAGCTCGATTGCCCGCTCGATCTTTCGCAAGGCCATGGCGGGGAGCGAACAATGAACCAACGTGTCCGCGTAGTCGGCAATCACGTCGGCATAGTGTGGCGCAAGGCTTTCTGCAATTTCCATTGCTTCGGCGCTTTCATCAAACGCGCCCTGCAATAGTTTGGCAACACCGAGCTCGCGATAGCCATCGGCAAAGTCCGAACGCATCTCGGTGGCCTGCTTTGCGAAAGTCTCCGCCAATTGCAAAAGATCGATATCACCTCGGGCCGTCAACAACCATTCCTTGGAATAGGTGCGCGCCATAGAACTCTGCGCCGGCGCGAAATCGGGGCTTTCGCTGAGCGCGGCCTTCATTTCCTTGCGGGCGCGCCGCAGGTTCGGAAGTGTCAGCCGCGCCAGGTGCCGCCTGCCGACAAGATATCGATGGTAAGCGATCGGGTTCAGATCTTCGCGCAACGCCTCATGGCGCTCGATTTCGCTGGACACGGAGAGAGCGATCTGCCGGGCAACAACTCTCCTGTCTCTGGCGAGATCCATACGATCGAGGCTGAACCTTTCGGCCCAAACTATTTGATTCTGATCGAAAAAGATCAGCTGGGCGAACAGGGTCACTTCATCGCCGGAATTGCTGATCCGGGTGTCGAGGATATAGTTGACGCGATGCCGTTCAAAGAAGGCTTTCTGCGTCTCCACCTGGTGGCCGATCTGAACCGCCGAATACGGGGCTATGACCTCCAGGCTGTTGAAGACGCAAAATCCGATCGTGATATCCTCCACCAACGATGCGGCTAGAAAACCAGCTTGAGGCCGAACGGATTGGTTCCTGGGCGGAAGCAGCACCAAGCGGGGAATGGCAATGCTGATATCTTCGGGCTCAAGGGGAAGCGCCGCGTCGAGTTTCGCCTTTGACGACATGGATGTCGGACGGAGAGGTTTTGCATCACCGTCATCGGATCCGGTGCGCGGGGCGATGCCTTTCGAAGTCGCACTACGCCGCTGTTCGAAATAGTTCCGGAGGGATTCAACTTCCTCTTCCGCGTTGAATATCCGGATGAGCAATTGCAGCGTTTCCGGATCCCTCGGCTCCGTCCGAAACAGGATAACCGCTGCCTTCCTCAGGAGTTCGGATTCCTTTCCCGACTCGGCCAATCGGGACGCCGTTCTCAATGTATTTGCGAGAAACTCGATATGGTAGTTTTCCCGTTCGGCAAGCCACCGCTGAAACTGACGGCTATGGCTGTGAACCGCCCCCAGAAAAGGCTGGTTCATCAGTTTCACCAGCTGTCTCAGTCGGGCAAACGGCTCAACCTCGTCCTCCTGGTTCGATAGCAGAATGTCGGAAGACAGAGACGCCCGTTCAAGGGTGAGTATGTTGCCCTTTGATGAAAGGATGTTTACCCCGAGATCGATTTGGCGGGCCTTAATGCGCGAAATCACCTTGCGTAAAGTCGAAAGTGCAACGTCCCTGTCGGCCTCGCCCCATAGTAAGCGAGCCAAGGTCGTTCGATCTGCCGAACCTTGATCGGTTGTGAACAAATAGGCGAGAAGCAGCAGGCCTTTCTCGGGAAACGCAACAGCGTTCCCATCTCCGTCAACGAGCTGCAACGTCCCGAAGGTCTTCAGAACAAAAGCCATTTTGCCGTTTAGTCACCACATGTCCCGGCATTCACAATGAAAAGTGAAGTGCACGTATTGCAACAGTAGAAATCGCAAACACTACCCCTGCCAGTACTTTGTCCCAATGTCCTGCGAAATTCAACAAGCTTGTGTCGCAGGGGTTGTGCCAAGTTTTCTACGCTGACTCGCATAATGTTCGCAGTCGACCGTCGCGCCCTCGCATATCGGCAAGATAAATCGGAAAATTCGTGCCGTATCGTTGCTTTTCAAAGCTCTAATCAGCAGGCAAGATCTTCGCTTTACTGCCGAATTCAGCTGGACATTCGAAGCGACCAGCGTTTTGGAACGCCATATCCCCAGTGCCCAATATCCGACCTCATCTCTCAAAGCCGATATAAAATTGTGGAGGGTGATTGCGGCCTCCAGACTTTGAAACGGAATCGCATGCCCACCCCTGAATATCGGTTGAGAAAACCGTCTCTCTTTGTTAGCAGGAAGAACCACGCGGACGTGGTGGAATTGGTAGACACAAGGGACTTAGACAAAATTGAGTGCACTGGCGGAAACGCCTGATGTAGAACTGCTCAAAGTCGGGGAAACCTGTCAGATGGCAATCCCGAGCCAAGCCCCGCAAGGGGAAGGTGTAGAGACTAGACGGGCAGCACCTAAGGCAGACGCTAGGGTGAAGGTATAGTCCAGACCACAAACGCCGGAAGGCGGCGGCGAAAGTCGTAGCTGGTAAGAAAATCCCTCGGCCTAGGCTTTGCGGGTTCGACCCCCGCCGTCCGCACCACCAACAAACAGTCATGCGCCGCTTTGCCGGTGGCACCGGCGAATGATCAGGCAAGTATTTCCCATCAAACGGAAAGGCGCCGCAAGCTTACGCTCGCCGCGCCTTATTATTTCTCGTCAAAGATCAGGCGAGCTTGGCAGCAAGCTTGGCGACATGGGCGCCCTGGTATTTCGCGCCTTCGAGCTCGATCTCGGAAGGCTGGCGCGAGCCGTCGCCGTTGGTGATGGTGGAGGCGCCGTAGGGCGAGCCGCCCTTGACTTCCTCGGTACCCATCTGGCCCTGGAAGGCATAAGGCAGGCCGGCGACGACCATGCCCTGGTGCAGGAAGGTCGGGATGAAGCCGAGGATGGTCGTTTCCTGGCCGCCGTGCTGGGTCGCCGACGAGGTGAAGACCGAACCGAGCTTGCCGACGAGCTTGCCGGCAAACCAGAGGCCGCCGGTCTGATCCCAGAAATTGCGCATCTGCGAGGCGACCGTGCCGAAGCGGGTGCCGGCACCGACGATGATCGCGTCATAGTCCGCCAGTTCGTCGACGGTGGCGATCGGAGCGGCCTGGTCGACCTTATAGTAGGAAGCCTTGGCGACCTCTTCCGGAACCAGTTCCGGAACGCGCTTGACGGTGACGTCGGCACCAGCCGACTTGGCGCCTTCGGCAACCGCATAGGCCATGGTTTCGATATGGCCATAAGCCGAATAATAAAGGACGAGAACCTTCGCCATCTTCTGTCTTCCTTCACGCAGTGGGTTGAATGTCGTGATCGAGAGGATCTTTATCATGCGCGGATTTCCGAACACAGTCCCGCCTTGAAGAACTCAGTGTTCAACGCCCGTGGACGAAAATTCACTTGCGCTTCTCATTCCAGCGGGAATGAACGCGCCTGATAGCTGTTTGCAAAGGGGCCGAAGGACGCTACCTATTCACCAGCCCCACTTCACGGAACATCCCATGAGCCCTGCCATCGTCGTCACCGCCGCCATGCTCGCCATCGGCGACGAACTTCTTTCCGGCCGCACCAAGGACAAGAATATCGGCCACCTCGCCGATCTGCTCACCCTTTCCGGCATCGACCTCAAGGAGGTGCGCATCGTCGCCGACGACGAGGAGGCGATCGTCGAGGCGCTGAACGCGCTTCGCAGCAAATATGATTACGTCTTCACCTCAGGCGGCATCGGGCCGACGCATGACGACATCACCGCCGACGCCATTTCCAAGGCGTTCGGCGTGCCCTGCGAATATGACGAAGAGGCGATGACGCTGCTGGCCGATATGTACCGTCGCCGTGAGATGGAATTCACCGAGGCGCGCCAGCGCATGGCGCGCATGCCGCGCGGAGCTGTCCATATCGCCAATCCGGTGTCGACGGCGCCGGGCTTCATCATCGGCAATGTCCATGTGATGGCCGGCGTGCCGCAGGTCTTCCAGGCAATGGTCGACAATGCGCTGCCGACGCTTCGAACCGGCACGCCGGTGCTCTCGCTCGCCATCGCCTGCCCTTACGGCGAAGGCGAGATCGGCACGCCGCTGACCGCGATCCAGAAAGCCCATCCGGAAACCAGCATCGGTTCCTATCCCCGATATATCGGCCAGAAATTCTCGACAGAGATCGTCGTGCGCGGTCGCTCGCAGGCGGCGATCGATGCGGCCGGCGCCGAGGTGCACGCCATGATCGAGGCCATCCGCCAGCGAAAGGACATCGCCGAAAACCATTCCGCCGAGGCTTGAGGACAATGCCGGAGCCGGCGACCGAGCTTGATCCCCGTCAAGGAACGGAAGAACGGTCCGGTGCATTCCTTCCCTCGCGCACGCCATTTCAGCGCAAGGAGAATTGATATGTCTTACAAAACCATTCTCGCCATTCTCGATACAACGGACAATAGCAGCGCGGTTGCCGATTTCGCCTTTGCCTTCGCCGCCGAAAGCGGTGCTCATGTGATCGGCCTGCATGCCGAAACCATCTCCGCCGTGCCGCTGGTGGCGCCGATGGAAATCCCCGATCCTGTCGCCGTGCAGGCGCTGCAGGATATGGCGCATGGCGAAACGATCGCGGTCGAGCGGATATTTCGCACTAAAGCGGAAGCATCGGGCGGCTCCTCCGAATGGCGCAGCTTTGCAACATCAACCGGCTACGGCTCCGCACCGCTGATCGAAAGCGCGCGCAGCGCCGATCTGCTGATCGCCTCGCAGGCCGACCCGGCCAAACCCTCCGACAGCCATGTCGACGTCGACAGTTTCCTGTTCGAAACGGGCCGGCCGGTGCTGATTATCCCCTACATCATCCGCCAGCCAAAGCCGATCAAGCGCGTGCTGATCGCCTGGAACGGCTCGAAAGAGGTGGCGCGCGCCACCTTCGACGCGCTGCCGATCCTCAAGGCCGCCGACGAGGTGGAGATTTTTTCGGTCGATCCGGCCGACACGGCGCTGCAATCGCCGCTGACGCCAGGCGCCGAGATCGCCGCGACACTCGCCCGCCACGGCGTGAAGACTACGCTTGCGACGGCCCGAAGCGTCGACAAAAACACCTCGCATGTCATCGAGAACCGGCTTTCGGACGACAGCATCGATCTTCTCGTCATGGGCGCCTATACGCATTCCTGGCTCTGGCAGATGATTTTCGGCGGTACGACGAAGACCTTGCTGCAATCGATGACGGCGCTGACTCTGTTGTCGCGTTGATGGTTGCCGCCATCATCGGCGCTCTTGCCTTTTACCGGCAAATTCCGTTAATTGCGGCGACCGATGACGCTTCGAGCCTCGGCCACAACTCGCGCAGTGCAGCTCGCGAACTCGCGCGTTGCAACTCGCGATCTCGCGCAGTTGCAACTCGCGCGATTTCTGGTTTGGCCGATTGCCGCCTCAAGCTCGTCCGGTCGCCGGCAAACGGCGTGTTGTTTTTTCATGCCGCGGAGCAGCCCGATGTCCCTTCCCGATAAAGCCTTTCCCGTTTCCTGGGATCAGTTCCACCGCGATGCGCGCGCGCTTGCCTGGCGGCTTGCCGGCCTCGACCAGACGTTCAAGGCGATCGTCTGCATCACCCGTGGCGGCCTCGTCCCGGCCGCGATCATCTCGCGCGAATTGAACATCCGGCTGATCGAGACCGTCTGCGTCGCCTCCTATCATGATTATGTCAACCAGGGCGACATGACGCTGCTCAAGGGAATAGCGCTCGAACTGCAGGAAAATGGCGGCGAAGGCGTGCTCGTCGTCGACGATCTGACGGATACCGGCAAGACCGCTGTCCAGGTACGCACCATGATGCCGAGGGCACATTTCGCCTGCGTCTATGCCAAGCCGAAGGGCGTTCCCACCGTCGATACGTTCATCACCGAGGTGAGCCAGGATACCTGGATCTACTTCCCTTGGGACATGGGCTTCACCTACCAGGAGCCGATTGCCAAGGGTCCGCGCTGATCGCCGATCAGAGCGCGCGATCCTAATATTTACCACTTGAAATTGTTCCAGATTTTGTCAACCCGGCCTCGTGAATCCGCTATCGGGATCTGCAGATCTATTTTACCTTATACTCATATACTAAGCGGGGTGCGAATCGTTTCAAGTTGCGCTTAAAGCGTGCAGCGACGATACGGTACAGGGAAGCAAGATGGCGCGGTGGGTGCATATAGGAGCGGCTGTAACCCTTGGGTTGGCGTCCTTTCTGTTTCCGCCGACGCTTGCCCGCGCCGAGCCTGCTTATATTCCCCTGGTGCGCGACTATGTCGAGACGCGGATCCGGCCAATGGTGGAAACGCCGCTGGTGCTGAAAGCCATCGCCGAGCAGAATGCGCAGTTCGGCAATGTCAGCGAAATGGATATGCGGGTGCTCGACGAGATCTACCGGTCGGAGGTCGATCAGCACCACCTGCAGATGGTCAAGCTGCTGCTCGACAAATCCGTGTCGCATTACCTGAAAACCAGGCAGGACGCCTCGCAGGGGGCGATCGTCGAATTTTTCGTCACCGACAGTCATGGGCTGAACGTAGGGCAAAGCACCATCACCGCCGACTATTGGCAGGGCGACGAGGAAAAATACCTCAGAACTTTCGCCAACGGCTCCCGCGAGATTTTCATCGACCGGGCGGAACGCAACGAATCCACCCAGATGCTCGAAACGCAGGCGAGCTTCGTCGTCATGGACGAAGAGGACAGGCCGATCGGCGTCGCCACCGTCACCATCGCCATCGATGCGCTCTGAAGAGTGCGAATTTCCTCGCCGAATCGGCATGCGCATTTGCGCCGGAAATGCCATCACAAGATTTGCCGCGGGACGTTTTTTTGCCGTTCCAGCACTTTCCTTAGCCGGCGACGCGTGCAAGCCATTGTAATTTCAGGGCTCCCCGGCTTTCCCCAATCTCCACAGGCGCATCCACAAGATGTTGTGGTTAGCAATCTATTAAGAGCCAGCCCTTGACGGAATCACCTGTTTCAAACTTACTGTCTCTGATGTTGCGGCGGCGACAGGACCGGAGGTAACGAGCCCGGTTCCCTTTTGAAAATTAGACGCGGAATCAGGGTAATGTGCCGGGAACGGTTCAGGCCTGACAGGATTTCTGCGCGGTTTTCAGCCTCCAAAAAAAGTGACATTGGGACTGGCGATAATAAGCTGTTAATACTATATTTAGTGTTTGCAGCCACCATCACCACAAGATACAGGAAGGGCATCTCCGGATGACACCCCTGTGACAATACGGAAACGAGACTGGCTGCACGACGACAAAAGTGCCGCCGGATAGGAATTTTGCGCCCTGGTCGCGGGGATCGGGCGCCAACACGAGGTTAAGACCATGCGCATCGAACGTCGTTTCACCAAGGCCGGACACGGCGCCTATGCGGATATCGAATTCCGCAAGGCGACGAGCGAGATCAAGAACCCTGATGGTTCGATCGTGTTCCGCCTCGAGAATATCGACGTTCCCGCGCAGTTCTCCCAGGTCGCGACCGACGTTCTGGCGCAGAAGTATTTTCGCAAGGCCGGCGTTCCCACCCGGCTGAAGAAGGTCGAGGAAAACGACGTTCCTTCCTTCCTGTGGCGCTCCGTTCCCGACGATGCGGCGCTGAAGACCCTGTCCAAGGATGAGCAGACCGGCTCCGAAATCGATGCGCGCCAGGTTTTCGACCGTCTTGCCGGCACCTGGACCTATTGGGGCTGGAAGGGCGGCTACTTCTCTGCTGAGGAAGATGCTTCGGCCTTCCAGGACGAGCTTGCCTATATGCTCGCCACCCAGCGCGTCGCGCCGAACTCGCCGCAATGGTTCAACACCGGCCTGCACTGGGCGTATGGCATCGACGGCCCCGGCCAGGGCCATTTCTACGTCGATCCCTTCACCGGCAAGCTGACCAAGTCGAAGTCGGCCTACGAACACCCGCAGCCGCACGCCTGCTTCATCCAGTCGGTCGAGGACGACCTCGTCAACGAAGGCGGCATCATGGACCTCTGGGTGCGTGAAGCGCGCCTGTTCAAATACGGCTCCGGCACCGGCTCCAACTTCTCGATGCTGCGCGGCGAAGGCGAAAAACTGTCCGGCGGCGGCCGCTCCTCCGGCCTGATGAGCTTCCTGAAGATCGGCGACCGCGCCGCCGGCGCCATCAAATCGGGCGGCACGACGCGCCGCGCCGCCAAGATGGTGGTCGTCGATATCGACCATCCCGATATCGAGGAATACATCAACTGGAAGGTCAAGGAAGAGCAGAAGGTGGCGGCCCTCGTCACCGGCTCGAAGGTCGTCGCCAAGCACCTGAAGGCGATCATGAAGGCCTGCTTCAATTGTGAAGGCGGCGATAACGGCGATTGCTACGATCCCAGCAAGAACCCTGCCCTGAAGCGCGAAATCCGCGCCGCCAAGAAGGACCAGGTTCCGGAAAACTACGTCCAGCGCGTCATCCAGTTCGCCCGCCAGGGCTACAAGGATCTCGAATTCAAGACCTACGACACGGATTGGGATTCGGAAGCCTACCTCACTGTATCGGGCCAGAACTCCAACAACTCCGTCTCGATCAAGGACGACTTCCTGCGCGCCGTCGAGACTGACGGCGAGTGGAACCTGACCGCCCGCAAGGACGGCAGGGTGATGAAGACGCTGAAGGCGCGCGATCTCTGGGAAACGATTTCCTATGCCGCCTGGGCCTCTGCCGATCCGGGCATCCACTTCAACACGACGATGAACGACTGGCACACCTCGCCGGCCGGCGGCCCGATCCGCGGCTCGAACCCGTGCTCGGAATACATGTTCCTCGACGACACGGCCTGCAACCTTGCCTCGCTGAACCTGCTGCAGTTCAAGGACAAGGCCACCAAGCGCATCAATATCGGCGACTACGAACACGCGGTTCGCCTGTGGACCGTCGTGCTCGAAGTCTCGGTGATGATGGCGCAGTTCCCGTCGAAGCGCATTGCCGAACTCTCCTACGAATACCGCACGCTCGGCCTCGGCTATGCCAATATCGGCGGCCTGCTGATGTCCACCGGCATTCCCTACGACTCCACCGAGGCCCGCGCCATCGCCGGGTCGCTGACCGCGATCATGACCGGCGTATGTTATGCGACCTCGGCCGAAATGGCCGGCGAACTCGGGCCCTTCCCGAACTTCGCGCCAAACCGCGAGAGCATGCTGCGGGTCATCCGCAACCATCGCCGCGCCGCTTACGGCGAGACCTCTGGCTATGAGGCCCTGTCGATCGACCCGGTCGCGCTGATCCATTCGGAAAACCCCGACCAGGATCTCGTCGCCCATGCCAAAGCGGCCTGGGACAAGGCACTCGCGCTTGGCGAACAGCATGGCTACCGCAATGCCCAGGTCTCGGTGATCGCGCCCACCGGCACGATCGGCCTCGTCATGGATTGCGACACCACCGGCATCGAGCCCGACTTCGCCCTCGTCAAGTTCAAGAAGCTCGCCGGCGGCGGCTACTTCAAGATCATCAACCGCGCCGTGCCCGACGCGCTGCGCACGCTCGGTTATTCGGAAAGCCAGATTGCCGAAATCGAAGCCTATGCCGTCGGCCATGGCAACCTGAACCAGGCGCCGGCGATCAACCCGTCGACGCTGAAGACCAAGGGCTTCACCGACGAGAAGGTGGAAGCCGTCAACGCCGCGCTGAAGAGCGCCTTCGACATCAAGTTCGTCTTCAATCAGTGGACGCTCGGCGCCGATTTCCTCAAGGACACGCTGAAGGTTTCCGACGAACAGCTGGCTGACATGAGCTTCAGCCTGCTCGACCATATGGGCTTCTCGAAGAAGGACATCGAAGCTGCCAACGTCCATGTCTGCGGCGCGATGACGCTGGAAGGCGCACCCTTCCTCAAAAATGAACACCTGCCGGTTTTCGATTGCGCCAATCCCTGCGGCAAGATCGGCAAGCGCTACCTCTCGGTGGAAAGCCACATCCGCATGATGGCGGCGGCCCAACCCTTCATCTCGGGCGCGATTTCCAAGACGATCAACATGCCGAACGACGCAACCGTCGAGGATTGCAAGAACGCCTACCTCTTGTCCTGGAAGCTCGGCCTCAAGGCCAATGCGCTTTATCGTGACGGCTCGAAGCTGTCGCAGCCGCTCAATGCCTCGCTGATCGAAGACGAGGACGACGAGGATGCGCTGGAGGAACTGCTGCAAGCGCCCCTCGCCGCCCAGGCCGTCACCATCACCGAGAAAATCATCGAGCGGGTGGTCGAGCGTGTTTCCCGCGAACGCGAAAAACTGCCGAACCGCCGCCAGGGCTATACCCAGAAGGCCGCCGTCGGCGGACACAAGGTCTATCTCCGCACCGGCGAATTCGGCGACGGCCGCATCGGCGAGATCTTCATCGACATGCACAAGGAAGGCGCTGCCTTCCGCGCGATGATGAACAATTTCGCCATCGCCATCTCGCTCGGCCTGCAGTATGGCGTACCGCTCGAGGAATATGTCGAGGCCTTCACCTTCACCAAGTTCGAGCCGGCCGGCATGGTCATCGGCAATGACGCGATCAAGAACGCCACTTCGATCCTCGACTACGTCTTCCGCGAACTTGCCGTCTCCTATCTCGGCCGCCACGATCTCGCGCATGTCGATACGTCTGATTTCTCGAACACCGCACTCGGCAAGGGCATCCAGGAAGGCAAGACCAACCTGCTCTCCACCGGCTGGACCCGCGGCTACAAGCCGACGCTGGTGCCCGGCACCGGCGGCGAACGCCAGGCGGGCGAACCCAAGGGTGCGGCGACCGCAGCGCCAGCCCGCGCCACGTCCACCGGCACCGTGACCGTCTTTGCCGGCAGTGCCGCCCGCAAGCTGGAACCGACGGTCGCCATCTCCACCTCCGAAATCGTCGCCTTCAAGCGCGACTACGAGGAGCGCGCCAAGGAATTGGCGGAAGAGATCGCCGAAGAGGTGACCGAGGAAATCACCAGCGACGCGACCGCCCTCTTCTCCGACAAGGCCGCAGCCGACGCTGCAACGGCGAAATCCGAAGCCAAGAAGGTGGAAGCCGAACGCCGCCAGCGCTCGATCATGCAGGGTTACACCGGCAACATCTGCTCGGAGTGCCAGAACTTCACGATGGTGCGGAATGGGACTTGCGAGAAGTGCGATACGTGCGGTGCGACGAGCGGGTGCAGCTGAGTAATGCGCGGATGTATAGGCAGCCATTCATTTTGACGGGCAGCCACTGAAACGCAGAATACGTCTCGCCCCAAGCCGAAAACTTTGGGCGAGACGAACCCGTTCGAGATATCCCTGTTGATTGTGCGAGGCTTGGGCAGTGCACTCTCGCCGTCGTTTCCGGACGCCGAAGGGCGTTGAGACAGCAGCCTCGGCAGAGAATCCTGCCCCATCGTTTCGAGAGAATCCGCTCGGGCGTGTTGGACGTCGATCCTGAAGCATCCCGTCGGTCGCTCAGGGACACTCTTTGTCGATCGCACGATGCGCCCGGATGGCGGCTGCGACGCACACCCGTGACAGACCGTGATAGAGAGGCTCACAGGATGCGCGATGTCACGTAGCTGATCATCGACATCGCCATGATCGGGATGATGGCTTAGTGATCACCGGTGATTTCCAGGATGATGACAAAAGCCGTCATCGGGTCGGGGCCTGCACGACGCCCGCGAAATAGCCGGCCATGCCGAGAATAGTGGCAAGGGCGATGCTGGTGCCGAGCAACGAACCGACCGTGCTGCCGAAGCGGGCGCCGACTGCAAGCGAGGGCGCGAAGATGTCGCCCGGAATGACAGGGGCTTCGGCCGGAAAGGCTCGACGAGGTCGTACATGGAACCCCTGAGCCCCCAACTCGTTTGACGAGGTCGGCATGGCCTTGCATATTTAACAGCGTCCCTCCTGCTGGCGTATCCGGACGCCGAGCTTCTCCAAACCACGAGTCCGCCCTTGGCCTATCCGCAGCTCCGATCCCGGGATCCCGAACTCGAACATGAAACGCAAAGCGGCTTGCCTGCGTTGGTCCTGGCGGCGCTCGGCGTCGTCTACGGCGACATCGGCACCAGCCCGCTCTACGCCTTCAGGGAAGCGCTCCATGCGACCGCGGGAAGCGGATCGCATCGTGAGAACGTGCTTGGAATCCTTTCTCTGATCGTCTGGGCCCTGACGATCGTCGTGACCGTGAAGTATGTCACGTTCGTGCTCAAGGCCGACAACCGTGGCGAAGGCGGTACACTTTCCCTCATGACGCTGGCTCGGGAAAGTCTCTCCGGCAGGCCGGCCTGGGTCCTCGTGCTCGGCGTTGCGGGCGCATCGCTCTTCCTTGGCGACGCCATCATCACTCCGGCCATATCGGTATTGTCGGCTGTTGAAGGGATCCAGGTGGTTGCCCCGGCTTTGTCGACGTGGATCGTCCCGATAACTCTCACGATCATTGCTGTGCTTTTCTTCGTTCAGCGCTTCGGCACGGCCGGCGTGGCAGCAGTGTTCGGACCGGTCATGGCGCTGTGGTTCGTGGTGCTCGGGCTCAGCGGGGCGATCCATATCCTCGACGATCCAGCTGTCTTTTCGGCCGTCAATCCGCTCCATGCGCTCCGCTATGCGACAAACAACGTCGGCATCACAGTGACGGTGCTGGGCGCCGTCTTTCTCGCGGTTACAGGTGCGGAGGCCCTCTACGTCGACCTCGGCCATTTCGGCCGGCGTCCGATCGTGATGGCCTGGTTCCTGCTCGTCTTTCCCTGCCTCCTGCTCAACTACTTCGGTCAGGGCGCCTTCGTGCTCTCAAATCCGGAGATGGCCGAACACCCCTTCTTCGGCATGCATCCCGACTGGGCGAAAATTCCGATGGTCTGCCTGGCGACGGCGGCGACCGTCATCGCCAGTCAGGCGGTCATTTCAGGCGCCTACTCGCTTGTCCGTCAGGCCATGCACCTCAACTTGCTGCCGCGCCTGCAGATCCTGCATACCTCCGAGGCCCATTCCGGGCAGATATTCATGCCGCAGGTGAACTCCTTCCTCTTCATCTTCGTGGTCGCGCTGGTTCTCTACTTCCGTAGCTCGCGTGGGCTGTCCGCCGCCTACGGCATCGCCGTGACTGGAGAGATGTTGATCACTTCGGTGCTTCTCTTCGTCGTCATGCTACGCGTTTGGAACTGGAAACCGGTAAGCGCCGCGGCGGCCGTGGCGCCGCTCTTCCTGATCGACGCGGGCTTCTTCACCGCCAACGTCGCCAAGTTCGCCGACGGCGGCTGGGTGCCAGTCGCGGTCGCCTGCACGATGGGTCTCATCATGCAGACCTGGATGTCCGGTCGTCGTCTGCTCGCCGCCCGCACGAAGATGGACGAAATCCCGCTGGCGTCGATCATCAACAGGCTCGCGCAAAAGAAACCACCGACTGTGCCGGGCACGGCCATCTTCCTCACCAGCGACGTCGAAGGGGCACCGACTGCGCTTCTGCATAGCCTCAAGCATTACAAGGTACTTCACGAGCAAAACATCATCCTGAGCGTCGTGACCGCGACGACGCCTTTTGTCCCCGACGACGAGAAGATTTTCCTGGAGAGTTTCAATCCGCTGTTCAGCCGGCTGGTCGTCACCTTCGGCTTCATGGAGACGCCGAACATTCCCCGCGCCCTCGTCCTGGTACGTAAGCTGGGGCTGAAATTCGACATCATGTCCACGTCCTTCTTCCTGTCACGGCGGACGATCCTGCCTTCCAAGAAAGGCGGCATGCCGTTCTGGCAGGATCGTCTCTTCATTACGCTTGCGCAGAATGCCGGCAATGCGACAGACTATTTCGGACTTCCAACCGGCCGAGTTGTCGAACTTGGCCTACAGACGACGATCTGAATATTACAAGCGTCAGACGCCGACGCACTCGCGGGAACAATCTTTGTCCGTATTCAACCTCGTCGCCCCTCTGCTCACAGCAGGAAGTCGAATAGGCGCTTGCTGGCCCTCGCCGTCCAAGATGGCTTCACGGCGCCGGCAATTAATGGCGGCCCAAATGATGGAACCAGCTGCGATTGATAAAACCGGTTGAGCATGGCGTCGCACACGTAATGCCCCCAATTCGTCAGGTGCTCCGTCTCCTCAGCGCCCAAGAAATGAACGTAGGTGCCGACGTCGGAGGGAACGACCGGGGACGGCGGCAGCGTGTAAGATGCATATGGCTCGAGTTCGGCGTTCTTGCTGTCGATCGACCAATAGACGCCACGCGTTCTTGCGCGCAGAGCCGATTTCGAGGGATCGTCGAGGCCAAGCATATCCGCCAGTTTTGCAGCCTTGAAGGCGGCGACCAGGTCTCGCCGCCTCAACGACCTCACCTGATTGTCGGTGGTATCGAGAACACGCTTGAGCTGGGAGAGATAGTTCCAGTATCCGCGGGTGGTGGAGGAGCGCCAAGGCGCTCCTGCGTCGCTGACGAGCAGGCAGTCGCAGCGTTTCAGCGCCGGCTCGATGCCGTGATTGTCATAAACGCCACCGTCGCTCAATATCGCCCTGTCCGGAGCAACGGGTTCGCCAACCGTGTCATCGAGTTTTTCCCTCTTCCAGGAAAACTGCGACAGGTCCAATCGCAGCGGTGACAGTACGGGCGGGAATGCAGCCGAAGCGGCAACCGCGGTCGCGAGCGAAAGTGCCGGATGAAACGACAGGCCGATCCTGTAGTCCGCGATATAGCGGTTAGACATGCGGAAGAGCGAACCGGTGCTGAGATTGCTGGAGCAGAATACGAACCAGGGCGACCCCGGAAGATCTTTCAGGCTTGGCGACTTTCCGTTGAAGAGATGTCGCTCATAGAGTTTTGCCGCCTCCTCCGCCGCGCTCGAGAAGGGATTGAACACGCCCTTCAGAAAGCTCGGCCCATCGGCGAAGACCTGGCTGAAGGCCAGAATGCGATCGACATATTCCGTCTTGAAGTTGACGGCGACCTCATTCTTAAAGACCAGCCGCGGCCACACATAGGCCAGCAGACCGGAGGCGATGGATCCGCCCGATACCGACGAGATCATGTCGAGCTTCGCCAGAAGACCGGCCTCGTTCAGCCTCGCCAGCGATCCCGCGTGGAACAGCATGGCCCGATAGCCGCCGCCCGAAAGGCAAAGGCCAAGTTGATAGCGCTCCGCGGGTTTCTCGGGTTCGCCGGATCCAGACAAGACGCTGTCTTCCTCGGGATGCTCGTGTTCTGACATGCTTTATCGTGTCGCGTTAACAGAATGCCGACATCCGATGTATACCAGATCAAGATCGGCGCGTAGGAATGTCCTAGTGGATTTGCGCAGAGATGGCGATCCAGCCCATCTTTCACTTCGATCCGCCACTCCGCGGATTGACCGAAGCCTGCCTCGGTGGGCCGCCCCGATCGGACTTGCAAAAAATTCCTCGCAATGTTCAATAATGATCGTAAAGGCGGGGCGAATCGATGCGTTACATCGCGGCTGGGCTGTTGTTTCTATGCGCATTTCCTCTGTCTGCGGCAGAGATCACGCGACAGCCGTTGGAGAATGATACCGATCTGATCTCCGTCACGGGCGTCTTGAACGACGGTGACGAAATCGTCTTCAGAAACCTGGCCGCGGCCTCCAGCAAGGCCCTTGTTTTCCTGAACAGCGAGGGCGGGGATCTCAAAGCCGGGATCGAGATCGGGCGTGCCATCCGCCTTCGAGGCTTTGCCACGGCCACCCCGCCGGGGACCTTGTGCGCGTCAGCTTGCGCCCTCACCTGGCTTGCCGGGTCGCCCCGGTTTCTTCAGCCTGAATCCAATATCGGCTTCCATGCCGCCTATCGCGTGGTGGACGGCAAGGCCAGCGAGAGCGGCGTCGCCAATGCGCTGGTCGGCGCCTACCTCAACCAGTTGGGATTGTCCGATACCGCCATCGCCTACGTGACGTCGGCACCACCTGAAGGCATCGCGTGGCTGACGGCCGCCAAGGCGCAGGCCGTGGGCATCACCTACGACGCGATCGACGAGGACGGACCTGATCCGGCGTCCGAGGCGGGCAAGACGTTTCCACACGATCCGATGGGCGCGGTGACGGCCTTTTACTCCGCGCTCGCTGCAGCCGATGGTGAAACCGCCTCGGCGCTCGTCGTTCCGGAAAAGCGCGGCCAGGGGCCCTTCAACGAAGCTTCGATCCACGCCTTCTTCGGCGCGATGTCGCAGCCGCTAAAACTCACAGGCACGGCGTTGCGCGGCGACGATGAGGTCAGGGTTTCCTACAAATACGTCACCAATGACGGTCGTCGCTGTAAGGGCCGCGCCGATGTCCAGACCACCTATGTGTTTGGCAAAACACTGGTCTTGAGGATCAAGGTGCTTGATGGTTGCTAGCCAGATACCTCCGCTTTGAAGCAGTAACCGGCCGCTCGTTCCCTCGGGCGGACTGCGGCCCCTGCGGTCGCTGGCTGCGGACCGGCGATATCTACTCTGCATACCTCCGGGAGTTGGCATCGCATTTGTGCCATTCCCAGTCCATTCCGGCTTCACCCTCACGGCCATAACACCAGTCGAGGCGATCGAGCAGCGGACCGAGCTCGTCGCGCCGTTTGCACGCCTGCAGTGTCTTGACGCCCTCGCGGTCGAGGCTACCGCGGCAGATGTCGTCCAGCCCTATCCACTGGTCAATCAACCGATCCGGCGCCTTGGCTCCCTTGTCCGTGGCGAGCACCTTTCCGGTCTCGGACTCGATCTGCAGGGAGGCCGTGTTCCACACGTAAGAGAATTCCGCCATCCCGGCGGAAGTCTTACCCGTTTCCTTGTTTCGGGCAAACCACTCGACAATTCCCGACATTTCGCATTTTCCGGCACAGCTCGCAGTCACGGAGCCGGGTTTGACGCTGTAGATGCGCTCCGGCCAACGTTCCGCGAAGGCTGCCTTTTCCTTCAGGACGGCGTCTTTGTCGACCGAGTTGCCGAAGAAGGAGACCTCATCGGCATAGATGCTCTTCATGAAGGCTAGCGCCGAAGCGCTGTCTTTTGACCATTCGTCATTGTATCGGTTGACGAAATCAACCGCTTCCGTGGTCAGGTCGCCGGGTTCGGAGGCAGCCACCTCCTCGGAAGCGCCGGGGTCTGACGGCATGTCGGCGGGTGTTGCGCTCTCCTGCGGTGCGGCGCCTGGCGGGGGCGGCGCGCTTTCCTGTGCCGAGGGCATATCCTCGGGCGTGTTGATGTTCCAGTCTCGCATTTCGGCAGCGGTGAGATACCGTATATCGGTGCTGTCGATCGACAGACTGAGTTGCAGCAGATTGGGGCTTACCCCCATGTCGGTGAGATAGCCGATGATGTCGCCGGTCAGCGCTTGAACGGTCGAGACGGCCAATTTGTTATCCACGCCGGCATCGTCGGATAGGGAAACCCGATGCACGCCGATAGACCCTGGCTCGGCAAATCTTTCAACACCACCGACGAAGGCGAAGGCGCAAGCCGATGCACATTCCATGGCTCTGATCTGGAGCGTTTTTGCATTCAGTGCGCGGATGGCGCGGCCGAAGCTGATCGCGGTGACCACGTTTCCGCCGGGCGAGTCAAAGCTGATGTAGTCCGCTTGGTACTGCCGGTATTCGACGACAAGCTTCGTCGGATCGTCGGAGAACTCAAACACGCCCTTTATCACCAGGCCACGCTCTCCCGGCGCGCCGTCCAGACGTTGGTAGGAAATTGCTGCATGCCCCTCTCCGGCCAGGGCGACGAATGCCAGCAGCATCGATATGAATGAGACGGATTTCAGCATTCTTCCCCAGCCTTCGAGCACGTATTTCTCCTGTCGTCACTCGCAGCATATCTTGCTCACTTGTTGCCAGGCTGATCACCGAATCCTCGGCGTGAGCCCGCTTCAATGCGACCCAAGCCCATGGCGATCACGAGTGAAAGATCAACAGCTTTGACGAGAACATTTCACCCTACCCAGCAAAATCCGATCAATGCACAAGGGGCGATCTTCTGGCAAGCGGCACAATCAGAAGTGATAAGACACGGTAAACGCCGGTTCCTCGCCGGCATCGCGACATTCCTATCCGCACGGTCGGGATGCTTGGGCTAGATGTGCTTGAAATCGGTCCTATCAATTCCCGAGCGGCGGGCCTTGTAGACCGATGCACTGAATATCGGTTATGTCGCCTGCACCGAGCATCTGACCAGCGAGGCACTTCGTGACTTCTACCTATGACGATCACGCCCTCGACCTGACGAGCGACGCCGATTTCTTCTCCCTTCTCACCGGAAGCTACAAGCGCATTGTCGGCCGTCGCCTTGTCCGGGACGGGCAAGGACCGGACTGGCTTTACAACGATGCGCCTTTCGTGGTCCTCGCCCACAATAGCGAGCCGGACCCGCGCTTCATCTACGCGAACCGCACCGCGCAGAAATGCTTCGAATATGGCTGGGAGGAATTCGTCGCGCTGCCGTCTCGGCTTTCGGCCGAACAGCCCGATCGCGCCGAGCGCCAGCAGTTACTGGATAGCGTCACGCGCGACGGTTTTGTCGACAATGGCCGCGGCCTCAGGATCGCGAAATCGGGACGGCGTTTCTGGATCGAGAAGGTGACCGTCTGGCAGCTCATCGATGAGACCGGGAAGCGGCTGGGCCAGGCTGCGATATTCCCGTCATGGCGGGACGAATAGTCGGCTACCGCCGGATCTGCCCCGCCGGCGGTGAAATCACGGCCTCACGCGGTCAGGATGCGCTGCCTGAAACGCCGGCAGTTCTGCGCACCTACTATCGATATCGGCGATGCGTCGGAAACACGTGATATCAACGCCCCAACGGCGGGCGTTATAGACTTGCGGGATAAGGCAGAGGTCCGCCATCGTCGGCGTGTCGCCGAAGCTGAAGGCTCCGTCGTGTTCGCCGATCATCGCCTCCAGCTTGCGCAGTCCGTCGGCGATGAAATGCTTCATCCATTCCTCGCGGGCGTCGGCCTTGTCGGTCATGGTCGTGAGATGGGCCACGACATGCATGTTGCAGATCGGATGGATGTCCATGGCGACCGCATAGGACAGCGCCCGCACTGTCTGGCGATCGGCGCTATCGGATGGCAGCAATCCGCATTCCGGCCGAAGCTCGGCCAGATATTCGATGATGGCAAGCGACTGGGTCAGGGGTCTTCCATCGACCACCAGGGTCGGCACGAGCCCCTGCGGGTTGAGCGTGAGATAGTCCGGTTTCCCATGCGCTCCCTCCAGCAGATTGACCGGCACCGTCCTGTAGTCGATCTCCAGCAGGTTGAGCGCAATGCGGACGCGATAGCTCGCCGACGATCGCCAGTAGTCGTAAAGAACGACCTCGCTCATTGCGGCCCCACTCCCCCATAACGTTCGACGGTCTGCTCGATCGCCCCGAAGATCGAATGGCCGGCGCGATCCTTCATCTCGATGCGGACCTGGTCGCCGAACTGCATGAAGGGCGTCTTCGGCGCGCCGGTCTCGATCGTCTCGATCATTCGGATCTCGGCGATGCAGGAATAGCCGTCCCCTCCCTCTTCGACCGGCCGGCCCGGGCCGCCGTCCAGCTTGTTGGAAACCGTTCCCGAGCCGATGATCGTTCCGGCCGTCAGATTTCGGGTTTTGGCGGCATGGGCGATCAGCTGGCCGAAATCGAACGTCATATCGATGCCGGCATTGGCCTTGCCGAAGGACTTGCCATTCAGGCTGACCAGTAACGGCAGATGCAGCTTGCCGCCATCCCAGGCGTCCCCGAGCTCGTCCGGCGTCACAGTGACAGGCGAAAATGCCGAAGCCGGCTTGGATTGGAAGAAACCAAATCCCTTGGCCAGTTCGTGGGGGATCAGACCGCGCAGCGACACGTCGTTGACCAGCATCACGAGGCGGATGGCGTCGCGTGCCGCTTCCGGGCTTGCCTCCATGGCAACGTCGCCGGTGACGACGGCGACCTCGCCTTCCATGTCGATCCCATAGGCCTCGTCAGCCACCAGGATCGGCTCGCGCGGCGCGAGGAAACTATCCGAGCCTCCTTGATACATCAGTGGATCGGTCCAGAAGCTTGCCGGCATCTCGGCGCCGCGCGCCTTGCGCACCAGTTCGACATGGTTGACGTAAGCGGAACCGTCGGCCCATTGATAGGCCCGCGGCAAAGGTGACGTTGCGTCATGCTCGTGAAACCGGAGCGTCGGCTGGGCGCCTGTCTCGATGCCTTCGGCAATCAGCGCAAGTCTCGGCGCCACATGCTCCCAGTCGTCGAGTGCTGCCTGCAGCGTGCGGGCGATATGGCCGACTTCGGAGCAGCGGGTCAGGTCGCGGGAAACGACGACGAGGCGGCCGTCCCTGGTGGAGTCCTTCAAGGTCGCAAGCTTCATGTCCCTATTCCGATGCTATTACTTGATGCCCGGGGTTCCGTCGAACTTGCGTTCCAGACCATCCCAGCATTCGAGATAGTCGTCCTGCAGCGTTTCTAGCTCGGCGGCGTATTTCGTCAGTTGCTGCGGGTATCGGGTCTCGAACATGAAAGCCATGGTGTGGTCGAGTTTCAAAGGTTTGAGCTCGGCATTGGCCGCCTTTTCGAAGGCGAGCGCGTCCGGCCCGTGGGGAAGCATCATGTTGTGCAGGCTCATGCCGCCCGGCACGAAGCCCTCCTCCTTGGCGTCATACTGGCCATGGATCAGGCCCATGAATTCGCTCATGATGTTGCGGTGGTACCAGGGCGGACGGAAGCTGTGCTCGGCGACCTGCCAGCGCGGCGGAAAGATCACGAAATCGACATTCGCGGTGCCTGCATCTTCGGTCGGCGCCGTCAGCACCGAAAAAATCGACGGATCGGGGTGATCGAAGCGGATGGCGCCGACTGGAGAAAATGTCCTGAGGTCATATTTGAACGGCGCGTAGTTGCCGTGCCAGGCCACGACATCCAGCGGCGAATGGCCGATCTCCGTGACATAGAATTTTCCGCACCACTTCACATGGACGCGGCAAGGCGTTTCCTTGTCCTCGAAGGCGGCGACAGGTGTCTTGAAGTCGCGCGGGTTTGCCAGGCAGTTGGCGCCGATCGGCCCGCGGTCGGGCAGCGTGAATTTGGCGCCGTAGTTCTCGCATAAATAACCACGCCAGACCGTCTGTTCGCCGGTCCTGGCTACCTTGAACATCATGCCGCGGGGGATGAGACATATTTCCAGGGGCTCGACATCCATGATGCCCATTTCTGTGAATATTTGGATGGCGCCGAGCTGCGGTACGACCAGCAGTTCGCCATCGGCATTGAAGAAGTAATCGTCGACCATGTCCTCGTTGAAGACATAGGCATGGGCTGACATGCCGACCTGGGTCACGGCATCGCCTGCCGTCGTGATCGTCCGCACCCCTTCCAGAAAGTTCAGTTTCTCCGTTGGTGCGGGGATCGGATCCCACCGAAGCTGGCCCAGCGGCAGCGAATGTTCGTCGAGGCAAGGCGCGGTTTTCCAGAGCGGATAGGTGGCGTTGGAGAAGCGCCGGGTGTGACGCACGCTCGGGCGAATGCGATAGAGCCAGGACCTCTCGTTCGTCCCGCGCGGCGCGGTGAACGGCGAGCCGGAAAGCTGCTCGGCATAAAGACCGTAATTGCATTTCTGCGGGCTGTTCTGGCCCTGCGGCAAGGCGCCGGGAAGCGACTCGGTTTCGAAGTCATTGCCGAAGCCCGGCATGTATTTCAGCTTGTTTGCCGTTGCGCCTTCACCGCCCGACGTCTGGATCGATGTCTGGTCCATGCTCAACTCCTCCCCGAAAAACTCTCCGCCGAGCGTCTTTTCAGACGCGCGAGAGAGCTTACTCCGCCGCCGTCCCGATGACACCACGCCTGATCTGATCGGCCTCGATCGACTCGAAAAGAGCCCGGAAATTACCTTCGCCGAAACCTTCGTCGCCCTTGCGTTGGATGAATTCGAAGAAGATCGGGCCGATGACGGTTTTGGAGAAAATCTGCAGCAGGATTTTCGTCATGCCGCCATTCACCACGCCTTCGCCATCGATGAGGATGCCGTGTTTCTTCATGCGTTCGATGGGTTCGCTGTGGCCGTTCACGCGTTCATAGGACATGTCGTAATAGGTCTCCGGAGGACCCGGCATGAAGCGCAACCCGTTGTCGGCAAGCCGGTCGGTGGCGCCGTAAATATCCTCGGTGCCGACGGCGATGTGCTGGATGCCCTCGCCCCGGTACTTCTTCAGATATTCCTCGATCTGGCTGGTGTCGTCCTTCGATTCGTTCAGCGGAATGCGGATCTTGCCGCAGGGCGAGGTGATGGCGCGGCTCACCAGACCGGTGATGCGGCCGTCAATATCGAAGAAGTGGATCTGCTTGAAATTGAACAGCTCGCGGTAGAAATCCCACCACTTGTCCATGTTGCCGCGGAAGACGTTGTGGGTCAGGTGGTCGAGATAATAGAAACCGATCCCCTCGGGGCGCGGGTTGCGCTCGCCCAGCCAATCGAATTCAGCATCGTAAGCCGATCCCTTGGCGCCATAGGTTTCGACGAAATAGAGCAGCGAGCCGCCAATGCCTGTAATGGCCGGGACGTCGAGTAGCTTGTCATCACCTTCATAGGGAACGGCGCCTTTCGACAACGCGTGGTCGAAAGCGTGTTTGGCGTCGACGACACGCCAGGCCATCGATGCGGCGCAGGGACCATGTTGCTCGACAAAGCGGGCGGCATGGCTGCCGGGCTCGGCATTGACGACATAGTTGATGTCGCCCTGCCGCCAGACGGTGATGTCCTTGGTCTTGTGCCTGGCAACGGCGACATAGCCCATGCGTGTGAAGAGCTCGCTGAGCTTTTCGGGTTCGGGATGCGCGAACTCGACGAATTCGAAGCCGTCGGTGCCGGCCGGGTTGTCGGCGGTGATTTCGGATGGCGGTGCATCATGCGGGAAAGGACCCATTTTCTCCTCCTTATTAGATGGGAGTTTGACTGCGCAAAGTGTGGCCCAAAACGCGTGCAAAATCCTTGCATTCTTCATGCCATGAGAAGATATTATGCACGGTTCGTGAGCGTTTTGGAGATTTTACGCAATGGATGAACAGCTCGACAAACTGGATTTGCGCCTACTACAGGAACTGCAAAAGGACGGCAGGCTGACGAACAACGAGCTCGGCGATCGCATCGCGCTTTCCCCGTCGCAATGCTCGCGCCGGCGGACGAGACTGGAGGCCGAGGGCTATATTCGCAGCTATCGGGCTTACCTTGACCGGGAAAAACTGGGGCTGGATATGCTGGTGGTCATTTCCGTGACGCTTGCCACCCACAACAGAGACAATGCCCAGCGATTTTCCCAGCTGATCAACGGGCTGCCGGAGGTTCTCGAAGCCTATGCACTGACCGGGGAGATGGACTATCACCTGAAGGTCGCGACCCGCGGGCTCGCCGACCTCTCCAAATTCGTCAACGACGTTCTGTTGCCGCACGAGTCTGTGCAGCACGTGAAGACCTCGATCGTGCTCGATACGCTGAAGACCTTCGAGGGCTTTCCGGTGCGCATGCCCGGCATCTGGCACGGCGACAGCGCGCGATGATCTCCCATTGTCACCGATCAACGACTTATTTGGCGATAAGCGTCAAAGCGGCAGTTCGGTCGAGAATTTCAGCTCGCGCAGCACGAAGCTCGAGACCACCATGCGCACATGCGGGTTGCGCATGAGGTAGCGGGTCATGAATGCTTCGTAGCTTTCCACGTCCCTCGCCCGGATCTTCAGCATGTAATCGAAAGCGCCTGACAAGGCGTAACACTCCATGATCTCCGGCCGCTCCAGCACCACCGAAGCGAAAGAGGCCACCGCCTCTTCGTGATGATCCTCCAGGGTGACATGGGCGATCACGCAGAGTTTGAGATCAAGTTTGCCGGGATCGAGCAGCGTCACGCGCTTGCGGATGACGCCGTCGGCTTCCAGTTCCTGGATCTTCCGCCAGGCCGAGCTCTGCGACATGCCGGCCTTCTCAGCCAGATCTGCCAGCGACAGGCTGCCGTCGGCCTGGATGAGCTGCAGAAGGGTGCGGCGAAAGTTCCCAGTTTCTTTCATTTTCTGCCCAACACTCGGGAAAATCTGCCACCATTATGGCAAGAGCCAAGATGAAAGAAAAGAAAATCCGCCAAAGCTGGAGGATAATGGCAGGAATATCGTCATGCTCCGGGAGGATCAGCCTATGACCAAGGAAAGCAGCTACACCGCCAAACTGCCAGGCCCGGACGGCCTCTATGACTACACAGCCGAGGAAGATGCGATCTGGGGCGAACTCTACCGGCGCCAGATGAAAATGCTGGCCGATACCGCCTGCCAGGAATATCTCGACGGCGTCAAACTGCTGGGCCTCAAGCCGGAGAAGGTGCCGCAGCTTCTCGATGTGAGCCGACGCCTGAACGACACCACCGGCTTCGGGGTCGAAGGCGTGCCGGCGCTCATTCCGCCCTCGCGCTTTTACGAGCTTCTGTCGCAAGGCAAATTCCCGCTCGCAACCTTCCTGCGCCGTCGCGAGCATATCGACTATATCGAGGAACCGGACCTGTTCCACGAGGTCTTTGGTCACTGCCCGCTGCTGACCAACCAGAGTTATGCCAATTTCGTCCGGCATTTCGGCGAAACCGCCGTCCGCCTCGGCAAAGGTTATTCCTGGCATCTGTTCCGGATCTTCTGGTTCACGGTCGAATTCGGCCTGATTAACACGCCGCAAGGCCGCCGCTGCTTCGGCGCAGGCATCGTCTCATCGCCAAGCGAGGCGAAGGCGGCAACGGAGGGTATGGCCTGCGAATTTCGGCCGTTCGATCTGCTGAGCGTGCTGAGAACCCCCTACCGTATCGATATCCTCCAGCCGATCTACTACGTCATCGACAGCTTCGCCGATCTGGAGGCGATCATAGAGCAGGATATCGAGGCTACGATCCTCAAGGCGAAATCGCTCGGTGATTTCGCCCCCGCTTTCGAGGCCAAGGCTTCGTAAGCGCTGAAGCGGTGGGGAAGAGCGTGGGATCGCAGCATGCTGCGTGTCACTTCGGAGCGGCTGAACTTCGATTGACGAAGTCGACCAGGACACCCGGCTTGACCATGGCGGCCAGCTCTTCGACGTCCCAGTTCGTCAGCCGAACGCAACCATGCGAGCCAACCTTGTCGATGAGCTTCGGCTCAGGTGTCCCGTGTATTCCATAGGTCGGCTCCGTCAGGTCGATCCAGACGGTTCCGACCGGGCCGTTCGGCCCTTTCGGAATGGTCAGGACCTTGTCGTTCTTTCCCTGCTTGAAGTTCAGCTTCGGGTCATAGCGGTAGACCGGCATCCTCGCGACGCCCTTGACCTTGTGCTTGCCCGACGGCGCCGGATTGTCTTCGCTTCCAATCGTCGCCGGGTAGACTGCAAGCAGTGCTCCGTCCTCGGCATAGGCCAGTACCTGCCCGGTCTTCCTGTCAGCTTCAATCCTCTTGACCTTGCCTTCCCTTGGGGGACCAGGATTCACGACCCACACCGTGTCGCCAGGAGCGAACTGCGAAGCCGGGTTGAGCGCGTTCACAAGATCGATACCCATATGAAACCGCTCGGATAGCTTCTCCGCAACGCTGGTATATCCCAAGCTCTGCATCTTTGCCTTCTCGCCGTAATCCTCGGGGATCCGGTCAACGAGACCCTTGGCATCCTCTGGCGAGACGACATAGCTCTCGACGATCGGGGCAACGCCTTCCAAGCGGGAAACGACCTCTGCATCCGGCCTGCCATCGACAGGAAGGCCGTTCATCGCCTCGAAACCGGCGACCGCCTTGTTGACGTTCTCGCCGGCGAGCCCGTCGATGACGCCAGGAGACGCGCCGGCGCGGTCAAGCAGGACCTGAAGGCGGATGATCGCCGGGTCCGGATCTTCGGACGAGCGCTTGTCTGCTTTGATGGAAGCAATCGAAGCGGCGTTGATTGCATCGGGCTTGAGTTCCCCCGCGGCGGCATCGCCAACGGAGATGACCAAAGCGAGCAGCGATATCGGCAGGGCTGTTTTCATAAACGACAAATGACCATCGCCGAAACTTGTTCCATCGAGCAAAGCTACTCGGACTTTAGGCTTAGTCGCTTCAAGTCCTTCTCCAGATCACAGCGTCTTCGCACGGCTCTTGGCTTCGCGCGATCTTGCCGCGTGACGGGCGGGCCTGAGTTCCTCGATCGTCGGCAGCCACCACTTAGCGTCCTGAAGCGGCGGCATTTTCGCGGGCCAGGTGCGGACGAGTTCTTCGAGTGTGGGCACCCGCCAATATCCCCAGACCTGATCGTCGGTTCCGCGGGGATAGAGGTCCGCCACGACAGCCGGGTCGGCGAGTTCGCCGGTGACCTCCGTAAAGACGACGATCCCATACGAGATCGCGACGGGTCTCCCGATCGGCGGCAGGTCGTCGCCGGGAAGCGGGTAACGACGGCGCTTACGTTCCGCGGAGCGGAGCCTGCTGCGGAGATCCAGCGCGGTCCCCTTCCGCTCCTCGGCTCGACGTCGTCTCTCCTCCGGCTCGTTTCTTCGGGCCGCCGCTTCGATATCCGGCCATCTGCGCCTGAGTTCCTCATAGGATCGGCAGGGAACGTGCCATATCTTGAGATCGCCGTCCCACCGGGAGAAGGGCACTTCGCGCAACTCGTCGACGGCGGTCTTCGAGTATGGCGTGCGGATTCGAAAGCCTGCCTTGCCAAGCTCGAGGTATGGACTATCGATCGGATCGAAGGCGAAGGCATCGCTTCCCTTCGCATCCGCATGGGCGTCGGCTTCGGCCTCCTGCTCGGCAAGCCATCGTCCGATGCGACGGGAGGCAGTCCGGCCGGGAACGAACCAGGCCTTGCGGGCGTCGCTCCAGCGGGCACGGGGGAAGCGTCGTCGAAATTGCTCGACGGTCATCCTGTCGTAAGGAAAGGAAACGTCAGCGCCGGGCTTGGGGTCGTCATCGCCGGACGGCGCGTCGTCACGATCAGCCGGGGATTTCGTTTCGGTCATGGAAGGAGAACGTTTGCGCCAAGCGATCGGTTTCCCGGGGGCGACACCAACCCCTCAATTTTCAATCAACAAGAACGACGACTGCTCGACACGGACGCGGGCAATTCCCCCTCAGTGAATTGTCTTCAATCGCTGGTCCGCATGCGAAATATCATGCAGCGTTGCCATAAGCTTTTCGAACTCGCTCAAGACACGATTGAACTCGCCGTCCGGCATGCCCGTGATTTCCGATATGGTCGACGAAACCGAGGCGATGAGCGTGTCGATCCAGACGCAACGGTCGGCCGGCACGTTGCCGAGAACCTCCTGCCGATGCGTCTTCAGCTCCCGCAGAATGCGGATGATAAGGGCTCCCCGGTCCGCCCTGCTCAAGGACCGCAGCCTTATCTGCGCCCTCTGAATTTCCGTTATCAGCGTCGTCGCCATCCCCTGCTCCCCGACCCTCAACACAACCGATATCACAACCGTAGCGTTTGCAACACGGACTTTGGTCCTACTGCGGCTCGACACCGTGATGATCAATTACTCGTCGCCACGAGGACCGGCGCGTCGCAGGTGCGCCGCGGGCCGTCCCATGGTTGATATGTATTGTCTTCCGGTCGATACGACCTGTAGCGAGCGGAGCACCAAGCCGTCTTCGCATTCACTTTGGTGCCCGCACCTTGATCGGCCTCGGCGATATCAGGCTGGTACGACGAAGAGCAGGCGCGGATCTCACCGCTATAGGATCGATAGGTGTTGGTCGCAGGATCGAAGGAGCGGTAACGTTGCGCGCACCAGGCGAGGTGCTCGGCCGAAAATTTTGGCAGCTGTGCCAGGCGCTCAGTTGACGGGCCAGCGGATTCCGGCTTCGTCGTTGCCGTCATGATGGCCGGCGCCTCGGTGACATAGCTGGAATAGAGAGGCGCAATCCGTTCATAACGCTGCAGTCGAGGGTCCACTTTCACCGGTTGCGTCGTCCAGAGATCGGGCGCCGCAAGATCCTGGAAGGCATGAGGCTCGGAATCCGCCACGACGTGGGAGGCAACGGATGCGGCGGCTATGCAGGCCCCGACGGAGCTGACGATTCCAAAGGCGACAGATGCCAGCGCGTTCATTGGCCCACCCCCTGCTGTTGCGCCTGCGGAACCCAGACGCGGCCGGCAGTGCTGCCATGTCGTCCGCCGGTGACGACAAGCATGGCGAAGATGCCGGCGATCGCCAGCAGGATCGCTATCAGCGGCAGGGCCAGACCTGCGGATTTCTCTTCGGAATAGATCATGTTCCTCTCCTCGGCCCCGGCGGCGGCGCTCTCCGCCGGGCACCGGCTGTCACGCACAACCCCGCAATCGGAACCGATTTTCGGAAAGGATTATGCGCAGATTGAAAGTGATAGAGCGTCCTTAGCGCGTGCTATTGGACGCGCGGCGCTCTATGTCGAGATGATGTAGACGATCGTGAATGCAGAAGGGTCGACGATGACGATCCGGCCATCGGCGAGGAGGAAGAAACGGTAGGCCTTATACTGCGGCACGATCTCGATTATGCGCGGCGGCAGCGGCTCGAGCCTGATCTTCTTCGGGATGGTCGTACCGACCGAGACCGTGAAATCCGTCTCACGAACCGGCTCGACATGAACTTCCTTCACAACAGTACGGATTTCCGTCTGCTGCTCGACCGAGATGTTGACGTTGGTCGTGTTGTTCGTCTCGATCTTGGTGGTGTTTTTGGTGTTGCTGTCGACCGACGTGTTGTTGTTGCCGACGTTCATCTTGCTGTTGGACTGGGTCTCGGCCGAACCGCCGGAAGACTTCGCGGCATCGCCGGGTTTTTGAGTTTCGCCGGAGCCGGTCGAGGTGCCGGTCGATGTCCCGGTATCTTGGCTGCCGGCCGGCTTCTGGCTTTCGGTCGAAGACTGTCCCGACTTGGGCGTCGTCGAGCTATCGGAGCTTCCGGACTGCGTCTTGGTGCCGGGCTCGGTTGCCGTCTGGCCGGAGGATCCATCGGTGGTGGTTCCCGAGGATGCCCCCGATGAGCTTCCGTCGGAGCCCGAAGGCTGCTGCGTGCCTTGGCCAGTGGAACCACCTGCGCCACCAGAGGCGGCACCGCCCGCATCCGGCCGCTTGGTCGCACCGTCGCTGGACTGGCCGTTTTGGGTCGCACCCTTCTTGGGAAGAATCGGCGCATCCTGCGCCGAGGCGGAAATGATGCCAACCGGCGAAACGCCGATCGCGAGTGCCGTCATCAGGACGGCGAGTGTCTTGCTCTTCATAATAATTCTCTTTGCTTTTTCGGCCGCACGACGACGCTGCCGTCGACCGTGCGGCTGATCTAAACGATGATTTCCGAAGTTAAGACGCGGTAGCGGCCGCGTGGAGGATCAGGTCACTTGATGACCTGGATCACCTTGCGGGAGGACGGTTCGACGATGACACGTTCATCATTGACCACGGCGTAGGCATAGGTCGGATCATCCGGAATAGGCGTCACGACGACCGTTTCCGGCAGCGGCTGTCCGACGACAACCTTCTCCTTTACGACTACGCGCGCCGACGGTGCCGGAGCCTCGCGAACGTAGGTGACGACCTTTTGCGGCGGCGGATCGATCGCGGTGCCAACGATGGCGCCGGTAACACCGCCGACAGCAGCGCCAACGGGACCACCGACAATCGCTCCGGTGACTGCGCCGCCGGCCGCACCATTGACGGTCGAGGACTGGGCGAATGCGACGCCGGACATGAGGGTCGCGGCAGTTGCCGCACAGACGATAAGCTTGGAGAGCATATTTTCCTCCTTCTGTTTTGAAGCGATCTTAATGACCGCTGCCAAACCAACTAGCTGGAGGCGGGGTCGTTCCCCGCCCCGGACCTCAGTCTGATCGATCCCGGCCTTTGGTCCCAAATCCATGTCAATGTCCGTTGCCGGCGCTACTTGCAGATCGAAGGGCCCCGTATTTCCGGGCATAGGCAGGAGACTGAAGGAGATGGCACGATCCAACCGCAGGGAGGCGGGACGCAGGCGCCTGGCAATGCGCCTGCCGGAGATGCGGAAGCTGATCATGGAAGCCCGCGACCCGCTGCAGCTCGAACTCTTCGAGGCCTACCAGATGGCTGTCGAAGCGCGCGATGCCGTTCGCAGACAAGGGTTCAACTCCCACCGAGTGCGGGAGTATGATGAGGTCTGCGTCGAGATTGAGCGCCACGTCATCAGCGCCATGCACGAAGCTCCCTATACGACCGCGCAGAAGGCCGGAGAGCCGTCATAGCTCGAAGGCGTTTGGCGGTCCCGCTTGGACGATCCGGGTGATTGGCGCGCCAGCCTGGGCCGAGGGCGCTACCGAGCGCGGCCGGCGACGACCAACGCGCTCATGCCGCCGCTAGGACAGGCTCCGTGCCGTGCTTCCACTCGCTCAGCCACCTCGTCGACGATCTCGGATATCCGCTCCGGCGCCCGCCATTCAATCTCTCCCCGGAGCAGCGTGCCCTGGCAGAAGGCGGCTGCGACGTCGTGCGCGCTGGCCGCGACGGATGTCAATTCGAGCCGATCGCAGGTAATCGCCTCAAAGCCGGCGGAGGACATCTGCGCCTTGATAGAGCCGGGGTCGAAGTAGGAGTATGGCAAGCGCCTGAGAAAATCCGGCGGATCGGATGGGAATAGGCTTGCCAGGCATTCATCCACGGATCTGGCGAAGTCGTTGGCCGAAAGTGCATCCCACGTCGAGAACAGAAAACGGCCTTTGCTGCGCAACACTCTTTCCGCCTCGCCATAGGCCTTCACCTTATCGGGAAAGAACATCGCGCCGAACTGGCAGATGACGAGATCGAACATCTCGGGCGCGAAGGGGAGGTTTTGGGCATCGGCGTGCATCCAGTGGGTCCGCGACATCGTCACCGATGGTGCGCCGATGTCCATCATTGCCTGGTTGAGGTCGGTGGCAACGATTTCCGTTGGCGGATCAAGCGCCATGCGCAGCGCGCGTGTCAAGGCGCCCGTCCCCGCCGCGAGCTCGAGAACGCTGCCAGGTTTCGACCGGTCGGCGGCGATCGCCATCTCCGCCGCATAGGGCTCGAAAAGAATCGGCACAAGGAGGGTCTGGTAAAGCTCGGCCACACCTTCATCGAATGGTGCGGGAGAACTGGCAAATGCGGCGCGGGCGCCGTTTTCGATGTCGGCAGAAATTGTCACTCGCAGATCTCCAAAACCCGGACCATTCAGTGCTGAAATATGACTGAATCTACTGACGTCCACGGGGGCAGGACCTAGGTCCCAGGTCTGTCAGACCGAAGTCCCGGGGGTGGAACGCGGACAGGACCGCGCCGTTTCGAAGAGGTGAAGGAGATCCAGATATGGCCCAGAGTAACAGATCCCGCGTCAATGACGCCTGCAATGTGTCCGTCATCGCCCTTGTCGTCGTTCTCGCTGCGCTTCTCTACGTCTTTGGCGCCGCCATGTCTGGAGACTCGCTCCAGTTGACCAAAAGCATAAGGGGCGCCGAAATCTTCGATACCAGGGATCTACCCTGACGCTGTCTGGAAAAATTTTGAGGAAGCGATAGGTTAGTCGGCAAGTCTCTTACCGGTATCAAAATGATTTGGCTTCGCCGCTGGAATGCCCGCTCACTCGCCTCCCAGTTCTTCATCGCGGGTGGGCTCATATCGATCGCCGCCATGTTCCTGGTTGGCATTCTCGTCACCCACCTCATAGAGGAGGCGGTCATCCACAACTCCGGTGCTGCGACGGCGCTCTACGTGGACAGCGTGGTCGCGCCGCTGCTTCCCGACATGCAAAAAGCAATACCGCTCGACGAAGGCAGCGCTCAGGCTCTGGACGAGACGCTTGGTCAGGGCGCGCTCGGCAGGCGTCTTGTTTCGTTCAAGCTGTGGCGAAGCGACGGAACTATCCTCTATTCGAATGAGAAGGAGCTGGTGGGCAAGAAGTTTGCGGTAAACGGCAAGCTTCGAAACGCGTTCGCAGGGTCTCTCGTCGCCCGCTACGAGGTCGCAAGCGATCCGGAAAGCGACAAGGAGCGCGCGCTCGGCAGGCCGCTCATGGAAATCTACAATCCTGTGCTCCAGCCATGGTCCGGACAGGCGGTCGCCGTCATCGAGTTCTACGAGACGGCAGAAGGATTAGGCGACAGTCTGGCGCATGCCAGGCTCCGCAGTTGGGGCGCCGTCGCCGCCCTGACAGCAGTCTTTTTCCTTGTTCTCTCCGTTCTGGTCTTTCGGGGCAGCCGCACGATAGAGGCGCAACGCAAGGATCTCAAAGAACGGGTCAATGAACTGTCGGCACTTTTGGAGGAGAATCGCGGGCTCCAGCGGCGGCTGCAGCGCGCCTCCCAGCGGGCGGCGGCGCTCAACGAAACCTATCTACGCAGCATCGGTGCCGATCTGCACGACGGGCCGGCCCAGCACATTGCTTATGCCTCACTGCGGCTGGACAGCGATCTGTTGATCAATGCGTCGACCCAGCCCGAAACGCGTGAAAAGGAACTCGCCTGGATACGCTCGAGCCTTGCAGAGGCGATGACCGAGATCCGCAATATTTGCAGCGGCCTGGTGCTACCGCAAATCGAGAAATCCTCGATCGCCGAGATCGTCGCGCGGGTGGTCGAAGCACACCAGCGCAAGACCGAAACCCATGTCGAAACAATCATCGACGACAATGGACCCGAACCCGCTCCTGCCGTAAAGATCTGCATCTATCGCTTCGTTCAGGAAGCGTTGAACAATGCGTATCGCCATGGCGGCGGCGTACAGCAGGCCGTAAGAGCCGTCTCGCGCAATGGTGATGTTCACGTCGAGGTCAGCGACCGCGGCGATGGCTTCGATCCGACCGAGGTGAGGCCTACGAGCCTCGGCCTTGTCGGACTTCGCGAACGCATCGACAGCCTCGGAGGATCCTTCGACGTCAAGACAGGCGAAGGAGGCACGACGGTGACCATGACCTTCGAGCCTATGGAAATGGGAGACTAGGGATGACATCAATCACTATCGGCGTCGTGGACGACCATCCGCTTTTTCGCGAGGGCGTTACGCGCAGCCTCTCGGAGATCAGCAACTTTGCCGTCGTTGGCGAAGGTGCCAGCAGCAATGATGCAGTGATGATCGCTGCCACCAGCCATCCCGACATCATGCTTCTCGATGTCTCGATGCCCGGTGGCGGACTGTCGGCGATCGGCGATGTGCTGACGCGTAGCCCGACAACGAAAGTGCTGATGCTGACGGTATCGGAGGAGGTGGACACGCTGCTGGCAGCCCTTCAACAGGGCGCGATGGGCTATGTTCTCAAAGGTGTCGGATCGCGTGGTCTCGTCGAAGCCATCCAGACGGTGCTGAGTGGCTCACGGTATATCTCGCCGACAATGTCGACGAAGGTCATGGAGAATTCGCTGCATGGCAGCGCACCCGATAAGAACAGTCTGACGCCACGAGAACGCGAGGTGATGGATCTGGTCTCTCAAGGCCTGTCAAACAAACATATCGGCTTGCGTCTCAACCTTCAGGAAAAGACAGTGAAGCACCATATGACACAGATTCTGAGCAAGCTCGGCGTCACGAACAGGACTGAAGCGGCTCTCCAATGGCGCGAACGGCGCTAGAGCATGCTGCCGAAAAGGGTGAGCGGGTTTTCCGACGACCTCATGTCCTGACTCAGCAACAGAACAGGCGCTGCCCGCACCACCCACTTTGCGGCTCCTTAGCGAAGGTAGCGGCCTAACCGGCTGGCATCATTTGCAGTCGCTTGCCGGCTTATGATCGTTCTGCCTTTTCCGTCCTTCATGACGTAACGGCCACGCCGCAGGGTTTCGGTAATGCCGTTTGCATGGCGGACGTCGATCGAACCATCGGAAGCTTCGATCGCTCTCGCCCCCGATTCTTGTGAGGTCCCTTTGGCAGAGGAAGAGGATCCGGCACTATTGCTGGAGCTTCCACCGGCACTATTCCCGGAACCGCCGTTCCCGTTCCCGTTGCCGCTCCCTCCCCCGTTGCCGTTCCCGTTGCCGCCGCCGTTACCGTTGCCGCCGCCGTTACCGTTTCCTCCCCCGTTGCCATTCCCTCCCCCGTTGCCGTTGCCATTGCCGCCGCCATTCCCGTTGTTGCCGTCCTTAGCCTGCGCGCTTTCGACCGCCAGAACGGGAAGGGAGCCGCCAAGGTTCAATGTCACCGGCGATGCAACAGCGACGAGGGCTGCGGCCGTGCTGCCGCCCCACCTCAGAAAATCGCGTTTCGAGAGAGTCATCCTATATAGCCTCGTTCGTCCGTTCTCCGCCGTTTCCTACGCGGAATAGGCGCATGACAATTTTCGCTGTTCCGAAGATCAAATGCAACCGGACCTAAGGTACTAGAAAGGGCAGGACTTTAGTCCGGCTTACCCATAGCCAAGTCCACGAGCAAGGAATTCCGAACGATCATTGCGAGAGATAGACTGCGCCGCGCGCCATTCGTGACCTTCGCCGCCTCGTTGATGTATTGCCGCATGAGGGAGAATGCATTTTTCTGGAACTTCTTTCCGCGCCGCCGATTTGATTGTCGAAGAGCAACAGAGGAAACAGTGATGGCAAACCCGAACGAATCCCCCGCAGTCCAGTCCATGCGAAAAGAACAGGCAGAGCAGCGGAAGCAGGCCCAAAAAGGCGAGCTCGACAGAGGTATCGAGGGCACCTTTCCGGCCTCCGACCCAGTGTCTGCTACCCATACCTCAATTCCTGCCGGCCGCAGCGACGTCGAGGCGGCTGAGCGGGTGAAACGAGAGCCCGATCCCACCAGGCTCGACGAGGCATTTCCGTTCGTCGATCAGGCCCTGCGCTCGACCGGCGAAACCGGCGGCTCTTCCGCAGGCGTCGATGCCGATCGAGGGGAAATGCGGACGCTTCAGAAAGACGCAAGTCGAGTGGCGGAAACCGCTTCGGAACTGGCTTCAGGAACAGCGCGCCTGGCGAAGGCGGAAGCGAGCAGCTTCGTCCACGAGATCGAGAATCGGATACGCCGGCAGCCGCTGACCGCAGTGGCGATCGTCGCCGGCATAGCCTTCGTCTTCGGTGCGACGCGTTGAGGAGCCAGCCTAAAGCGCGTCGCATCAAATTTGATTCATGCGGCGCGCTTTAGTCCTTTGTTTTTATGCATGTCGTTATCCCGGAACCGCTGCGCCCTTCTGGGCGACATGCATTAGCTTCCCGGAAGTCTTGTGAAAATCGCAACCTACAATGTCAACGGAATCAATGGACGGCTGCCGATCCTGTTGCGCTGGCTGAAGGAGGACGCCCCTGATGTCGTCTGCCTCCAGGAGCTTAAGACAGACGACGCCAGGTTTCCGCGAAAGGAAATCGAACGATCCGGCTACGGCGCCGTCTGGCACGGACAAAAATCCTGGAACGGCGTTGCCATCCTGGCGAAGGGCAAGACACCGATCCTGACCCGGCGCGGACTTCCCGGCGACCCCGATGACACACACAGCCGCTATATCGAAGCCGTCATCGACGGCGTCGTGATCGGATGCCTGTATCTGCCGAACGGCAATCCCTTCCCCAGCGTCAAGTTCGATTATAAACTCCGCTGGTTCCGCCGCCTGCGCGAATACGCCGCCGAACTCCTCGAACTCGAAGTGCCTTCGATCCTCGCCGGCGACTTCAACGTCATGCCGACGGAGATCGACGTCTACAAACCCGAACGCTGGCTGGACGACGCCCTATTCAGGCCCGAAGTCCGCAAGGCCTATGCCAATCTCGTCGCCCAGGGCTGGACCGACGCCGTCCGGCATCTGCATCCGGAAGAGCGCATCTACACCTTCTGGAAATACTGGCGGAACAGCTTCGAACGCGATGCGGGGCTGCGGATCGACCACTTCCTGCTCAGCCCGGCCGTCGCGCCATGGCTGCGATCGGCGACCGTCCGGAAAAACCCGCGAGGCTGGGAGCATACCAGCGATCACGCACCCGTCATGATCGAGCTCGTTGTTCCCGCCGCCGAAGCCGTGTGAGCCGAGATGCCGTCGATCGCAGGCGCAGCAAGGAACCTACGATGCCGGCTGGAGTTAGCTCGCAAAGGAGATTGACCTATGCCACGAATTCCATCCCCAATTCCGCAAAGCTTCCGCCGAAGCCGTTGAACGAGGATACCCAGGACGAACTGCCGGAAACCAATATCGACGAACAGCGAAAGCCTCCCATCAATATAGGCAGCAGCCGCGAGGCGGGCGACGGTGTCACCGACGCCGACCCAGAGACAGGCCGCGCTAGTCCGAAGGATCGCATCCCTGCCCCGCAGTTCTCCAATCGGAAGTGACTGCTATGGCAGAAAGCAAGAATTACCTGAACTCCGACGAGATCCAGGCTGACGACCAGCTGTCGCCGAAGCCGATCGAAGGAAAGGATCCGCCAAGGCACGTGCGCAAAAGCGAGGAAGCGGTCGCCGAAGGCTCTGACGACACCGGGCGCGTGCGGGTTCCGCCCCCGGTCGCCAATCCCGATTGATCGCCCGCCGGGAGGCGGTTCCGATCATCGTCAACTCATTCATTCGCGCCCAGATCATAAATGCGGCCAGTCAGCCAGGCTGGCCAGTCTCGCTCGAAGAAGGACTTGGCGTTTTCATCCACAGCGCGGTTCGGGCGCGTCGAAAGCTTGATCTCATCGCCCTCGAGCCGAACGACGATCTGCTCATCCCGATGCGCTTCGCGTTCCCTACGGAAGCGATATTGTTCTAACAGACCTGCGCTCGCATGCGGAATGGATTCGCCTTGCGGATCACATATCGCTCGCGCTCCGCGGCTGCCGCCTCCCCTTCGTATGAAGAAATCAAGCGCGCTGAGCACCGCTTCGGAGGCGAGCGCCATATGCCGCCATTGCACGCCTCGGACCGCCTCGGCTGCGCGACCGTAGGCGACGCCATCAGCGCGAATTTCAGCACTCAGCTTCCGAGCCTCGATCAAGGCCTCGCCGACGCTCTGCTCATCGCAGATGATGCCGGCCTTCTCGCTCATTCGCGACTGCACTGCTGAGCGAATCGATTTGACGGTGAGCGGGCTTTCAGTCCGAAGGGCGGAAAGCAGATCGGCAACACCTGCCTCGGCGATACCTGATTTATCCCCTGTGGCGGGCCGCTTCGCTCTACCGCTCGCGCCGATGTGCTCGGCCACCCGGGTGCCGAAGACTTGCCCGGCATTGAGCGCCGCTCCTCCCGGCCTCGTCACCCCATGGGTACCCGCCGCTTCTCCGACAGCATAACAGCCGGCAAGATTGCTGCGGCCCCAGGTGTCGACCATGATGCCGCCATTCATGTGCTGGTTGTTGACGGCGAATTCCAGCGGCTCGGCGGCGATGTCGATCTTGTAGCGGCGGTAGAGCTCGATCGCGAGCGGGTTCATGTGCTTCAAGCGATCGATCGGCACGTCTTGGCCAGCGCCGGCCTTGCCGAGATACAGGCGGACGTCGTCGTCCAGCCTTTCGAGGCTGAACGGCAGGTCGCCTGGTACCGGCAGGGGATTGCGATTGAAGTCCATGAAGACACGCCGCCCGGCGGCGGTTTCGCTTGATATCGCGAGATCCACCAGGCTCGAGCCGAAGTCCAGCATGCGCGTCGCATGAAATGGCCACTGGTAGCCCTTGCGGAAGACATTCGACGCCAGCTCTTGCGTCGTGCGGTAATATTGCGCCAGGAAGTGGTGCTCGGTGCCTTCCGCATCGACCGAGTAGATATGCGGGATCGCCTGGACGTAAGTGCCCGACAGATTCCACGGAAAACCTTCCCGGCGCGTTCCGATGCCGAACTGGCTCTCTGTGAGGTTGACGAGTTCGACACCTGCCTCGAGCGCCAGTCCGAGGGAACCGAAACAGCCGTTGGGATAAACGCTGTCGCGATAGAGTTCTCCAGGCCCGCCAGCCGCCAGCACGATCACTCCACTGACGAACAACGCAATGCCGAGCGGGTTCTGCCCTGTGCGGTCACTGGCGCGCATGGCCAGTATGCCGACGACGTGGCGGTCCGCCCCTTCGCCTTCGGTGAGGATTTTGACGGCGGTGGTCTGGTTATAGAACGGCACGTCGAGCCGGATCGCCTCTTCAGCCAGCACCTTGACCATCAAGCGCGAGGTGCGCGGACCGCAGCTGGTGGCGCGGCCGACGTCGTCGTGGTCAGTCTGGTATCTCAAAGTTCCGCCGAGCGGATCCTGCGGCAGCGGCAGGCCGAGGAACTGCAGCGACGCCATCATCCGGGATGAGCCGACAGCCTCGACATAGGCCGTATCCTCGTCCATTGCGCCGCCGCTGCGGACGGCACGGGCCATCGCCTTGTAATTGTCGCCCTGATCCGCCGTGTTTGCCGTGTGAAGGGTCTGCTTGTCCGATCCCGAACAGGCCGAGGTTCCGCCCCAGGCGCTCTGGCTGACGATGACGACGTCATCGCCGCGCCGCTTCATTTCCACCGCGGCGCGCAGACCTGCAGCACCGGATCCGACGACGACGCAGCCGGCTCGGTAGACCGGCAGCTCGACGCCGGCGAGCCGGACCGCTTCCGATGAGGAAGCCTCGGGTGGAAGGCGCGGCATGTCGACATCGGTCAGTGCGTCAAGAATTTCCTGCGGAACAGCTCTGGTCATTGGCATTCAGCCCAACGGGATGTCGACCCAGCGCTTCTGCCGGGAGGACTCCATGCATGCATCGACGATCTGGCAGATGTGGTGGCCCGTATCGAATGTCGGCCACATCGGCTTGTTTGCAACGATCGAACGGATGACCTCGGCCACCTCGATGATCTTGCTTTCATTGTAGCCGATGCCGAAATTCGGCAGAGGAAGGAAAGCCTTGAAGGTGGGATTTTCCGGCCCGACGTCGATCTCCCGGAAGCCGCGCCGCGCCGTCCGGTCGTCGTTGGAATAGAAGCGCAGCCGGTTTATCTCGTCATAGGTATAGGCGATGCTGCCGTTCGTTCCGTAGACCTCGTAGGTCTGCATGAACTTGCGGCCGGTCGCGACACGGCTGAAATCGACGATCCCGCCGGCGCCGTTGGCAAACCGGCACAGCAGGTTGGTCGCGTCGGGGTTGGTAATATCAGCCCAGGCCTCGTTGCCGATGAGCTTCACCTGCTCGCCATAGGCAAGGTCCTCGACGACGGGCCGGCGCGGCGTCACGATGAAATTGTCAGCGATCAGGGAACTGACGCGGCCGACCAGGAAATCCATGAAGCTGAAAATGTGCGAGCCGGTGTCGCCGACGATCCCGGTTGGCGCCAGCTTTCCATCGGCGCGCCACATGAAGGGGGCGTTTGGATCGCCAAACATGTCGACGTGCTGGCAGCCGCGGAACAGCTTGATCTCGCCGATTTCGCCGGATTGAATGATGTCTTTCGCCAGATCATGGACGGGGTTTCTGGGAAAGGCGTGCCCGACACGGGTAATGACACCCTTCTCCCTGGCGATGTCTGCCAGTTCCCGAGCCTCGTCGGCGGTGTTTGCCAGTGGCTTTTCGCAGTAGACATGCTTGCCGGCCAGCAGGGCCGCCTTGGCCACAGGATAATGAAGGTGGTCAGGCAGGCAGATATCGATCAGATCGACTTCAGGATCGGCGATCGCCAGTTTCCAGTCTTGATAGATCCGCGCACCCGGCGCCCTGCTGCCGAGATCCTCGACTGCGTCAGGATTGCGATCGACAAGCGCCACGATCCGCGCCGTCCCGTCCGAGACGCCGAAGAAATGCGCAAAGGTCTGATAGGCCATCGTGTGGATCTTTCCCATCCAGCCCGAGGCGCCAAGCACTGCAACTCTCACTTCGACCATTGTCATTACTCCTTAGCGGATTTCGGCGCGGGCCCGAGGTCTAGTGTCGTTGCGTTCGTAGGCGAAGATCGCCGACGGCAGCGCTGACAGGCCCCGGATGAGGTCCGATCCTTTTTCCCCGACCATGATTGTCGGTGCATTGGTATTGCAGGACGGCACGCGCGGCATGACCGAGGAATCGCAGACGCGGAGACCTTCAAGACCATGGACCTTGAGATCGAGCCCGACGACCGCATCCGGCCCCGTTCCCATCTTGCAGGTGCCCACGGGATGATGGTCGGTCTTGGCGTTGGCGCAGCCGTAGTCGAAGAGCTGCTCGTCGGTCATGACTTTCGGCCCGGGAAGCCTTTCGGCCATGACAAAGGGCTTCAGCGCCGCCTGCTGCATGATCTCTCGGGCGAGCTTGAGCCCCTCCAGGGACATCGCCCTGTCGTGAGGATCGGACCAGTAGTTGGGATCGATCAGGGGAGCAGCAGCCGGATCGGAGGATGACAGACGCACCGTCCCGCGCGAGCGCGGATGCAGATAGGCGGAATTGAGCGTCACGCCGGCGTTCTTGAGCCGCTCGACGCCCGCTTCGATACCCGAACCCAAACCGAGGTGGAACTGGATATCAGGAGACCGAGCGTCGGGATCGGCATACCAGAAGCCGCCGGTCTCGAAGAGCGACGAGGCAACCGGACCGCTGCGGAACAGGGCATATTGAAGACCGGCCCAAAGCGTGCGGTGAAGCTTTGCGACGCCGTCATAGGTATGATCGCCGGTGCACTCGGCGATGACGAAAAGGTCGAGGTGATCCTGAAGATTGCCGCCGACGCCGGGCAGATCGTGGAGCACCTTGACGCCCGCAGACCTTAGGTGATCGGCCGGTCCTATGCCGGACTGCAAAAGCAGCTTCGGCGATCCGATCGCGCCGGAGGAGATCAGCACTTCACGCTCGGCGCGGACGATTTCCGAGCCGCGCGCGGTGGCGATCTCGACGCCTGTCGCACGCGCTCCCTCGACGATAATCCGCGCGACGCGGGCGCCCGTCCGAACCGTCAGGTTCTTCCGATCCTTGATCGGCGAGAGGTAAGCAAGCGAAGCGGAGGACCGGCGGCGATCGCGCTGGGTGAGTTGGTAAAATCCGACGCCCGCCTGCTGGCGGCCGTTGAAGTCATAATTATAGGGAATACCGAGCTCCTGCCCGGCGCGAATATAGGCGTCGCAGATCGGCAACGGCGCCGCCGGCATCGAAACACCAAGCGGACCGCCATAGGCGTGGTAGTCGTCGGCGAAGCGCTGATTGTCCTCCGCACGTTTGAAATAGGGAAGGATCGAGCGATAGTCCCAGCCCTCGCAGCCGTCTTCACTCGCCCAAAGATCATAATCTGCAGCGTTTCCGCGCGTATAGAGCTGTGCGTTGATCGATGAGCCGCCACCGATGACCTTTGCCTGCGTATAGCGTAGCACCCGGCCCTTCATGTGTTTCTGAGGAACGGTTTCCCAGCCCCAGCTGGCCACACCTTTGGTCATCTTGGCGAAGCCGGCCGGCATGTGAAAAAGAGGATTCCAGTCGCCTCCCCCCGCTTCGAGCAGGAGGACGCTGATATCCGGATCTTCGCTCAGCCGGCTCGCAAGCACGCATCCTGCAGGACCGGCACCGGTGATGATGTAGTCGAATCCCATTTTTACTGTCCTGTTTGAACCCGGCTGACGCCAATGGATCTGCTCATGCCTGCAAGTCCGTCGATGCGATGTGATCTGCAACTCTCAGCGCCTGGCTGGCGACGGTGAGCGCGGGATTGACGGCAGCCGACGTCGGCAGGAAACCGGCGTCGACGACGAAGAGGTTTTCGTGATCATAAGAACGGCAGTAAGGATCCAGCGGCGCCGTCGCGGGATCGTTTCCGATGCGGACCGTTCCGCACTGATGGGAAGGCGTGCGCTTGTCGAAGGGTCTCGACAGCACGATCGGAAATCCGATCGACTTCAGGATCGCCTTCAACCTGGCGACAAGTGCCAGATGCGCATCCCAGTTGGTTCGTTGCCACTGGAGAATGATCCGATCTCCATCGACCATGACGCGACTTTCGGGATTGGGAACGTCCTCGCTCATCGCGTAGAAATCGATGGCTTGGCTGGTGATGAAACGCAGGACCCATTCCGGCGCCCTTGGCAGCGAACCCTTCAGAACCTTTTCGGAGATCCGGCCGAGGAGCTGCACGTTGCCGAGCGGCGGTCCACCCTTCCCGTCCGAGAGATAGAAGTCGTTGAAGGCAAAGGTCTTCTGGTAGACGGAGGTGTTCCGGAACCGTGGCGAGACGCCGATGACGGCGGAGGCGTTGTGGTTCATGAAATTGCGCCCCACCTGGTCGGAGGAGTTCGCCAGGCCTCCTGGGAAGCGGTCGTTTTTCGAGCGAAGCAGAAGCACCGACGACTGAACCGCACCGGCCGAAAGGATCAGGATCTTCGGCGAAACCGTCAGCGTCTCGCCGTTCCTGACATAGGTGACCCGGTCGATCCGGCTCCCCGCTGCGGTATCGAGCCTCGTCACGCGCGCATTGATTTCGAGCCGCACGTTCTCATGGCTTAACGCTACCGCAAGCGCTGCTGTCTCGGCATCCATCTTGCCGTCCCGTGCATTCGGATGCGCATCCCAGGGCGTGCGTGCCTTGGAAAGCCAGGCGTCGAGGTCCAGGCCGAGCGGCAGGGAAAACGGGTGCAGGCCCTTTTCCTTGAGGCGCGCCCTGACATCGGCGATCGGCGCCTCGTCCGGCACGGGTGGGTAGCCGTAGGCAGTCGAGTGATAAGGCTCGGTAGGGTCTTCGCCGAGGTTGCCGCGAACCTGGTACATCCTTTCCGCCTTAGCGTACCACGGCTCCAACTCCTCATAGGCAAACGGCCAGGCCGGCGACACGCCTTCCCGATGCTCGATCACGCCGAAATCCTCTTTGCGATAGCGCGACAAAACGGCGCCATAGAATTTCGAATTGCCACCGACATTGTAATAGTTGCCGGGATTGAAGCCTTTGCCGTTTGCCTCGTACCAGGTTTCCTTCGGCCGGAAATGTCCCCGCTGGAAGATGGCGCGCTGGTCGCGATTGACAGGAAGATCGGCGATGTGATCGCCGGCTTCGAGGATCAATATCCGCGCGCCGGTCGCAGCCAGGCCGGCGGCGACGGTGGAGCCGCCGACGCCTGAACCGATGATGACGATGTCTGGTGAACTGTTCATATCAGCGCCTGGCCGTCATATAATCCGCACCTGGCTGTCCGGATCGAAGAACACGGCCTTGTCGAGATTGAAGGCAAGGCGAGTTGTCTGTCCCGGAGCGATGCCGGCATCGGCGCGCAGGCGGGCGACGACGGATTTGCCGCCGAGCTTGGTGACGGCGAAGGTGTCGGAGCCGGCCGGTTCGACCACCTCGATCAGGCAATCGTCCTCGGTCAGCGAGCGCGCCTTGCGGTCGGCGCCGTCGGGGTCGGTCAAGGCTTCCGGGCGGATGCCGAAGATCACTTGTTTTCCGGCATAGGAAGACAGGCCGTGATTGCCTGAGACCACCGGCAGTCGGAGCGGGGCGGCGTTCGGCCGCTCCAGCGCGACGGCAAGCCCGGCCGCGCCATTCTCGACGGTGGCGTTCAGCAGGTTCATCGCCGGCGATCCCATGAAGTCGGCGACAAACAGATTGGCGGGGTTGTTATAGATCTCGGCCGGCGTGCCGAACTGCTGCAGCACCCCGTCCTTCAGCACGGCGATCTTGGTCGCCAGCGTCATCGCCTCGATCTGGTCGTGGGTGACATAGACGAAGGTGGTGCCCATGCGCTGGTGCAGCCGCTTGATCTCGGTGCGCATGTCGACACGCAGCTTGGCATCGAGATTGGACAGCGGCTCGTCGAACAGGAAGACCTGCGGATTGCGCACCAGCGCCCGACCCATGGCGACGCGCTGGCGCTGGCCGCCGGAAAGCTGGCTCGGCTTGCGGTCGAGCAGATGGCCGATCTGCAGCATGTCGGAGACCTGCTTGATCGCCTTGGCGCGCTCCTCCTTCGGAACGCCGCGGATCTCCATGCCGAAGGCGATATTGCCCGCCACCGTCATGTTCGGATAGAGCGCATAGGACTGGAACACCATGGCGATGTCGCGCTTGGAGGGATGCAGGCCGCTGATATCGCGCCCGTCGATGCGGATATCGCCAGAGGTGATCGTCTCCAGCCCGGCAATGGTGTTGAGCAGGGTCGACTTGCCGCAGCCGGACGGGCCGACCAGCACGAGAAAGCCGCCCTTTTCGAGTTCGAGGTCGATCCCCTTGAGAATGTCGATGGCGCCGAAGCGTTTTCTGAGACCGGAGATTTCGAGGAAGGCCATGGGTTACCCTTTGACAGCGCCCGCCATCAGACCGCGCACGAAGTAGCGGCCGGCGAGGATATAGACGATCAGCGTGGGAACGGCCGCGATCATCGCCGCAGCCATGTTGACATTGTATTCGACCACACCGGTCGAGGTGTTGACGACATTGTTCAGCGCCACCGTCATCGGCATGGAATCACCGGTGCCGGCATAGGCCGAGGCAAACAGGAAGTCGTTCCAGATATTGGTGAACTGGTAGATCACCGTGACGACGATGATCGGCAGCGAGTTCGGCAGCATGATGCGGCGGAAGATCTGGAAGAAGCTGGCGCCATCGACCTGGGCGGCCCTTACCAGCTCGGTCGGAAAGGCCTCGTAGAAATTGCGGAAGAACAGCGTGGTGAAGCCGAGGCCGTAGACGACATGCACGAAGACCAGATTGACGGTCGGATTGCCGAAGCCGAAGGTAAAGCCGGTGGCGTTTTGCAGCGTCATGCCGAAGCGGCCGAGCGAACCGAGGATCGTTGCCATCGGCAAGAGCACCGACTGGAACGGGATGAAGCAGGCAAACAGCATCAGCCCGAACACCAGCGTATGGCCGGGGAAACGCCACTTGGTCAGCACATAGCCGTTCAGCGCCCCCATGATGGTGGAGATTGCCACCGCCGGCACCACCATCTTGATCGAGTTCCAGAAGTAGCCCTTGATGCCGGCGCAAGTCAGCCCGACGCAGGTCTCGCCCCAGGCCTTGATCCAGGGATCGAAGGTCGGCGTCTGCGGCAGCGCCAGCATGTTGCCGTTCTGGATCTCGTCCATAGTCTTGAACGAGGTGGTAAGCATGACGAAGAGCGGCATCAGATAGAGGACGGCGAAGATGACCAGCAGGCCGTAGATGACCAGCCGGCCGATCCAGCGGGTGTTGTTATTCCTGTTGTCGCCGCTCTGCGAAGGCGGTGTGGTCGCAGTTATCGTCGAAGAGGTGACGCTGCTCATCGCGCCTTCTCCTTCAGTTCGGAATAGAGATAGGGAACGATGATCGCCGAGATCGTCATCAGCATGATGATGGCGCTGGCCGAGCCGACGGCCATCTCGTTGCGCTTGAAGGTGTATTCATACATGAAGTTCGATGGCAGCCAGGCCGAGCCGCCGGGGCCGCCGGAGGTCAGCGCCACCACCAGGTCGTAGGACTTGATTGCCATATGGGCGAGCACGATGAAGGCCGAGAGAAAGATCGGCCGCAAGAGCGGAATGACGATGCGCCGATAGAGCTGGAAAGCGGAAGCGCCGTCGATCTGGGCCGCCTTCATGATCTCGCCGTCGATGCCGCGAAGACCGGCCAGAAACATCGCCATGACGAAGCCGGACGCCTGCCAGACACCGGCGATGACGACGGTGTAGATGACGAAGTCCTTGTTCTTGATCCAGTCGAAGTGGAAGCTCGTCCAGCCGAAGTGGTGCAGCGTCTGCTCGAGCCCAAGGCCGGGATCGAGGAACCATTTCCAGGCAACCCCGGTGACGATGAAGGACAGCGCCATCGGATAGAGGAAGATCGGCCGCAATATGCCTTCACCGCGGATCTTCTGGTCGAGCAGGATGGCCAGGAACAGTCCGAGCGCCAGGCAGATGCCGATATAGAGAAAGCCGAAGATCGCCATGTTGGTGATCGAGGTATACCAGGAGGACGGCGGATCGCTCTCGAAGGTCCAGCGCCACAGCCGCTGATAGGCGCGCGCCCCGGTCAGCGCATAGGACGGAAAGGTCTTGGAATTGGTGAACGACAGATAGGCCGTCCAGACGATGAAGCCGTAGACGAAGACCAGGGTGATGACGAAGCTCGGCGCCAGCACGATCTTCGGCAACGCATCCTGCAGCCGGCCTCTGAGCGAGATCGGCGTCGATTGCGCCGGCGTCAGAACCGGATCGGTGGTCGCAACGGTGCTCATGGAATGTCGTCTCCCTCCTGCATGATGGTGGCCCTGCATGATCCCTGCATAGCCTCTCCGCACAATCGTCGCGGGATGATCGTCGGAGCCTGAGGCTTCCCCGCGACAATGCGCGGGGAAGCGGTGTCATCGAGCGTGGTCTCAGCGGGCGTCGTCGATCGCCTGGACGAGCTGCTTGACGGCTTCGTCGGAGGTCTTGATCTGGCCGTGGACGAACTTCGAGACGACATCTTTGTAGGCATTGGCGATGGCCGGCGGTGCGCCATAACCCTGGGCCAGCGAGCCGAACAGCGTGCCGCCCTCATTGGCAGCCTTCAGGTCGGCGATGCCCTTCTTGCCGCAGGCGTCGAAGTCGGTGTCGGGAACGTCGGTGCGGGCCGGCACCGAACCCTTGACGACGTTGAAGGCCGACTGGAAGCTCTTCGACAGCGTTGCGGTCGCCAGCGCCACCTGGGCCGCCTTGCGGTCGTCGGGGACGTTGAACATGCCGAACATGTCGGAGTTGTAGACGACGCTGCCTTCGGTGCCGGGGAAGCGGTAGCAGAGGAAGTCGGTATTCGGGGTCTTCTTGGCGGCGACGAATTCGCCCTTGGCCCAGTCGCCCATCACCTGCACCAGCGCATCACCCTTGATGACCATGGCGGTCGCCAGATTCCAGTCGCGGCCCGAGAAGTTCGGATCGACATATTTGATGATCGTCGCCAGATTGTCGAAGGACTTCTTCATCGTGTCCGACTTCAGCGATTCCTCGTCGAGGTCGTTGAAAGCCTTCTTGTAGAATTCCGGACCGCCGGTCGACAGCACGATGGAATCGAACATCGTCGCTTCCTGCCAGTTCTGGCCGCCGAGCGCCAACGGGATCACACCCGCAGCCTTGGCCTTGTCGAGCAGCGCGATCAGCTCGTCGAAGCTCTTCGGCTGGGTGCCGCCGATCTTGTCCATCACCGCCTTGTTGATCCACAGCCAGTTGACCGAATGCACGTTGACCGGGGCTGCGACCCACTTGCCGTCATAAACCGAGAACTTCTGCAGCGCTGCCGGCACCGACTTGTCCCAGCCTTCCTTCTTGGCCGTCTCGGTCAGGTCGCCCATGACGCCGGCCTGGGCATAATCGAGCACGGTATAGCCCAGCATCTGCGAGGCTGTCGGATAGGTGCCTGCGGCAACCATCGCCTTCAACGCCGTCATCGCCGCATCACCGCCGCCGCCGGCAACCGGCACGTCCTTCCAGGCAAAACCTTCCTTCGACAGATCCTGCTTCAAAACGTTCAGCGCCGCTGCCTCGCCGCCAGACGTCCACCAGTGCAGCATCTGAACTTCTTTTACGTCAGCTGCGCGAGCGGACACATGAGCGCCGGCCAGAGCCAATGCGATCACGGCAGTCGTGGTCAAAAACCTATTCATCGAAGATCCTCCCAGTTCCATTTTGGAAGATGCGGGACCCATTCCCGCACCAATCACCCGCCCTCCTCAGGCGTAGTTTCATTACCGGCTAAGCCAGCTTTTCCGTCTGCGGCATCCACCAGCCGGTGCGTTTGCCGATATGCATGTTCAGCGTCTTGGTCTCGGTGTAGTCCTCGACCGCATGGCGGCCGAGCTCGCGGCCGAGGCCGCTCTGCTTGTAACCGCCGAAGGGAAGCTCCGAGGCGCCGTCCATAAAGGTGTTCATCCAGACCGTCCCTGCCCGCACCGACCGGCCGATCGTCAGGCACGTGTCGAAATCGCGGCTCCAGACACCGGCCGACAGACCGTAGTCGATGGAATTGGCGATGCTGATCGCTTCTGCCGATGTCTCGAATGTCAGGACCGAAAGGACCGGGCCAAAGACCTCCTCGCGCGCCACCGCCATATCAGGGGTAACCTCTTCGAGGATCGTCGGCGACATGAACTGTCCCATGCCGAGGTCGAGCGTCTCGCCGCCATGCGCGATCCGAGCACCGCTGCTCCTGGCACCGGCGACATATCCTGAAATCTTCTCCAGGTGCTGCGGCGTGATAATCGCGCCGACCTGCGTCGATGGATCGAGCGGGTCGCCGACCTTCACTGCCTTCGACAACGCGGCAATCCGCTTGACGACATCGGAGGCGATTGATTTGTGCAGGATCAGCCGCGAGCCGGCGTTGCAGCACTCGCCGGCATTGAAATAGGCGCCGAAGACCGCAGCGTCGATGAACGCATCGAGATCGGCATCCGGAAAGACGATCTGTGGGTTCTTGCCCCCCAATTCCAACGACACCTTCTTCAGCGTCTGCGCCGCATTCGACATCGTCAGTTTTCCGACGCCGGTCGAGCCGGTGAAGGACACCATGTCGACGTCAGGATGAGAGGTCATGATGGCGCCGACCTCAGATCCCCCACCGGTGACAATGTTGACGACGCCATCCGGAACGCCTGCCTGCTGCAAGATCTCTCCGAGCACAAGTGTCGATCCTGAGGTCAGCTCCGAGGGTTTGACGACGGCGGTGCAGCCCGCGGCGAGCGCGAAGGGCAGCTTCTGGCCGACGATCAGGAACGGAAAGTTCCAGGGCGTGATGATCGCGACCACGCCAATCGCTTCGCGCAGGACGACGCCGAGCGTGCCGTCGCCGAGCGTATTGTAGCTTTCGCCATGGAGATCGCGTGCAAGAGCCGCCGCATAGCGCCAGATATCGACCGAGCCGGCAATTTCGCCCCGCACCTGCGTGATCGGTTTGCCTGCCTCGATAGCATCCAGAAACGCCAGCTCCTCTGCACGCGCGGCGATCAGATCGGCAGCTTTGAGCAGGATGGCGGACCGTTCGGACGCGGTCATGCGGGGCCATGGCCCGAGGTCGAAGGCCTTGCGTGCCGCAGCAATGGCGCGCTCGGCATCCGTCCTGCTGCCGGTCGGGAACCGGCTGACCACGACACCATGGCTTGGCGCGACACGCTCGATCGGATCGGCAGCGCCGGTCTCCCATTTGCCATCGATCAGCATCTTGAAATCACGCGCTTTGTGGTCGCTGAGCGCGGTGGGGTTGACGAGAACCGTCATTACCATTCTCCCTTGAACGTTGCCGGGCGCTTCTCGCTGAATGATGCGACGCCCTCCTTCAGATCGCCGGTCTTGGCGGCGAGGATCGAGCCCAGGGCTTCGACCGCGGTTCCATTGTCTTCACCATTCGCCGATGCGATCATCAACTTGGCGATCTCGACGGCAGCCGGCCCTCTTGCAGCAATCCTCTCAGCATATTCCCTGGCGGCGGCGAGTGAATTTCCTGTTGGAACGACTGCGTCGACGATGCCGAGCAGCCTTGCCTCCTCGGCGGTGAAGATCTCACCGCCGAGCGCCATGCGCCGGATGGCCTGCGCCCCGAACCGGCGCACGAGACGCTGGGTCCCCGACCAGCCCGGCACCATTCCGAGGCCGGTCTCCGGCAGGCCGATCTTGATGTGTTGCTCTGCGAGGCGAATGTCGGCAACGCCCGCCAGCTCCAACCCGCCGCCGAGGGCGTGGCCGTTCAGCGCCGCGACCAGCGGCACCCGTAGCGTCGCCAGTCTTTCGAAGATACGATGACCGTACCGAACCCAGAGATGACCGAATTCCTGCGGCAGCATTCCGCCCCAGGCCTTGATATCGCCGCCTGCGGAAAATCCCCTTCCTTCGCCCGTCAGAACGGCGGCGCGCACATCCGGGTTCGCCTCCACCGCGTCGGCCGCGTCCGCTAAGGCCTTCAGCATGTCGAGATCGAGCGCGTTCAGCTTCTCCGGACGGCAAATCGTCAGCGTCGCAACATGTCCGTCGATGTCAACTCTGACTGTTCCGCTAGCCATTGAAACCGCCCTCCAGCGTCCGTTCCCTTTTGGCTGGAAGCGACAGGCCGATGGCTGCCTCGCCGAAGAGTGCGGCGTCCATGACTTTCAGGTCGGGGGCGACGATCAGCGGAAACTCCGATTGATCCAGGATATGGGACTGGAGATCGACGCCGGGCGCAATCTCGGTGAGGACGATGCCATCCGGCATCAGCTTCATGACGCACCGCTCGGTGACATAGGTGATCTCCTGCCCCTGCTCGATCGCCCGCCTACCGCTGAAAGTGACATGCTCGACCGCGTTGACGAGCTTCTTCAGCTTGCCTTCCTTTTCGATGAGAAGAGCCCCATCGGCGATCGAAAGCTTTGCTCCGGCGTTGAACATGCCGGAGAAGACGATCTTCTTTGCCCGCGCCGTGATGTCGACGAAGCCTCCGGCGCCAGCCGTCACATGCGGCCGGAAGGAAAGCTTGGAGACGTTGACCGAACCGTCCTTGCCGATCTCGAGGAAGGACAGCAGCGACGCATCGAAACCTGCGCCCTGGAAGTAAGTGAACTGGTAGGGAGACGGCATATATGCATCCGCATTGGAGGCACAGCCAAATGCGAAGTCGAGCAGCGGCACGCCCCCGACCGCGCCTTGCTCGATCACCCAGGTGACTGCGCCGTGAAGGCCCTCCTCCAGCAGAATACGCGGCACGTTGGCCGAGATGCCAAAGCCGAGATTGACGCAGCTTCCCGATTGAAGTTCCTGCGCGACGCGGCGCGCGATGACTTTCTGAACATTGAATTCCGGAACGTGGAAGCTCGCGAGCGGGCGGAAGATCTCACCGGAAATTGCCGGATCGTACCCTGTCTGCGTCGTCTGCTTCTGATCGGGATCGACGATGATATAGTCGACCAGCATTCCAGGCACGCGGACGTCATGGGGTTTCAGCGAGCCTTCCTTGGTGATCCGCTTGACCTGCGCGATGACGATGCCGCCATTGTTGCGGGCGGCCAGCGCCTGATCGAGGCCGCCGAGATATGCGCCTTCATGTTCGTATGTAAGATTGCCACGCTCATCGGCGGTGGTGGCGCGGATAATGGCGACCTGAGGGACGATCGAGGGGAAGAACAGCCAGTCGTCACCCTCGAAGCCGACACGCTTGACCACCGGGTGTTCCGAAGCCAGCTCGTTCATCGCGCAGCCCTGCCGCTCGGGATCGACGAATGTGTCGATGCCGATCTTGGTCAGGACGCCCGGCCGTTTGGCGGCGGCTTCGCGATGGATGTCGAAGAGGATGCCGGAGGGAATATTGTATGCCGGGATCTCGTTATTGGTGATCATCTGCCAGATCAGCGGCGGCTCTGATGACGACGGTCCCGATGGATAGGAGCCGCCGATGATACGCTTGAGCAGACCCTTCCTGGCAATATGGTCGACGCCCTTGATGCCGCTCATGTCGCCGGCGGCGATCGGATGAAGGGTCGTCAAGTCACGGGGATGACCGGTCGCATCGAAACGCTCGCCAATGGCCCTCAGCATGAGATCCGGGCAACCGAGACCGCTCGATGACGATACCGTCACAATGGCGCCATCCGGGATCAACGCGGCCGCTTCGGCTGGGGTGAGATGCTTCTTCATATGCGTTGCTCAGCGTCCTGTTTCGATTTTTACGCTCTTGCCGGTCTTTGCCGGCGTGGTCTTGCCAGCGCCGCAGCTCTCGCGGACAACCAGGCGAACGGCTGTTATCACCGTCTCGGCCTCGGCCTTGCCGGCATTGATCTGCTTCAGAAGCATCTGTGCGCCGCGGCGCCCGATGCCTTGCGGATCGACCGAGACCGTGGTCAACGCCGGAACCGCTGCCTGAGCCTCGATGACATCGTCGAAACCCACCACTGCGAAGTCGGCGCCAGGCTCCAGACGGCGCGCGCGCAATCCGTCGCAAACGCCGAAGGCCACGGCATCGTTGAAGCAGACCGCTGCGGTCGGCCGACGGCCAAGCGTAATCGCCTTTCCGATCGCCTCTACCCCGCCGGCCCGCGACGGCGCGGATGAGACGACCAGATCCTCGTGATAATCGAGCCCGGCTGCCTCTACACCGCTTCGGTAACCGGCAAGCCGGTCGTCGAAGACGGCGGTGTCGGGAAAGCCGCCGAGAAAAGCGATGCGCTTGTGACCGAGGCCCGCCAGGTGCTTGACCGCCGACATCATGCCGGCCTGGTTGTCGGAGACGATCGACGAGACCTTGGCGCCGGGCAGGTTTCGAACGACCACCACCACCGGTATGCCGGCCGCCACGAGCGGCTTGAAATCGGCGGCATCGGTGGCGCGCGCCGGCGAGACGATCAGCCCCGAAATGCCATGCTCACGCATCGATGCGACGACCTCGCGCTGCCGGTCGATGCTTTCACTGGTGTTCGACAGGAACTGCACGAATCCGGCCGACTGAACGACCATATCGACGCCGACCGCCAGCTCGGCAAAGAAGCTGTTGGTCAGGTCGTTGACTACGACCCCTACGATCTTCGATTTGGCACCGGCTTGGCGAAGATTGGCTGCGCCGCGATTATAGACGTAGCCGAGTTCGCGCATCACGGCATTGACCTTGGCACGCGTCCCTTCATTGACCAGGGAGGAGCCCTGAAGCACCAGCGAAACCGTCGACTTGGAGACGCCGGCGGCCTTTGCGATGTCGATGACGGTTACCCGCGTCTTTGTCATTTCCCTCTCCGACCACGACGTCGACTGATGGATAAATATTTGGAACGTTCCAATTTTGTCAAGTGACATTTGCAGTCCCATTATCGATTTGTTCATTTCCCTTGAGAATTCAGCGCCGTTCTCGATCGTAATCTCAACCGGAAAATTGGAACGATCTAAATTCCAATCACTCGGCTGGCTTGTTTGTCAGGATCAGTGAACCCATGCCGAGTGATGTCAACGAGGTGGGAAAGGACAGCCCTGGCCTTCTGGACGAGCAGTCCGCGCATCGGTTAACCGGATCGTCGATCTTATGGAGAGCATCCTTTCGGCCGGGCGCCTCGACACCGGCAAAATCGATATCGGCTACGACGCCTGCGCCTTGAGATCATTGATAAGAACCTGTTGCGAGCGGCAGTCTTCGATCGCCAGGACGCACAGCTTTGTATTGGAGATCGACAGGCTACCTGAGTTCATCGATGCCGATCCGCGCACTTTGGCGCAGGTCTTTACCAACCTGCTGTCCAATGCCGTCAAATACGCGCTCGGAACCTCCGAAATTCGCGTCACGGCATGGGAGGAGACGGGAAACGTCACAGTCTCGGTCAGCGATGACGGCGTGGGGATCGATCCCGAAGACGTGCCCCGGCTGTTCCAGCGTTATTTTCGTGCGGGAACGTCGACTGGAATTGCCGGCACCGGCATCGGCCTCAATCTGGTGAAGCAGATCGTCGAACTGTACCACGGCTCGATCGAGGTTCGAAGCGCACGAGGGTGCGGATCGACCTTTAGCGTAACCCTTCCCACCGAGCGAACCGGTAACGCTTCTGCGAGCGGTGACGCTGCCTGTTAATTCAGGATTGCTGTCCTGCATATCTACCCTATCCTTCTCAATAGAGGAGGATCATGCCATGGCTTTCATTCACACCCCCAATGCATCCGCCAGCGAGAAGACGACGTCGATGTATGCGTCGGCCGAGGCGAATTATGGTTATCTGCCGAACATGTACCGTGCCTTCGGTCACCGGCCGGAGGTGATGGAGAACTGGGCAGCGCTGCTTTCGAGCATTCGCGGCCATATGAGCCTCAGGCGCTATGAGTTGGTGACGCTGGCGGCGGCCAAGGAGCTGAAATCCTCCTATTGCATGCTGGCGCACGGCTCGGTGCTGTTGCGCGAGGGCTTTACCAGCGACGGGCTGACGGCCGTTGTCAACGAGACGGAGAAAGCGCCGATCGATGCCGGCGAACGGGCGATCATGGCCTTTGCCGCCAAGGTGGCGCGCGACGCGACGTCGGTCACCCAGCAGGATATAGACGGGCTGAAGAAACACGGGCTGAGCGATGCCGAGGTCTTCGACATCACGGCCGCGGCAGCGGCCCGGTGTTTCTTCTCGAAAATGCTGGATGCGCTCGGCGCCGCGCCCGATCACGCCTATATCGAGCGGCTGGAGCCCAATATCAGAAAGGCGCTCAGCGTGGGCCGGGAAGTCGAGCGGCCGCTGGCGCCGTCACCGTCGCGTGGCACATCGCAATGAGAGAGTGAGTCCCTACTCTTGTGGCCCCTATTATTCCGGTTTGTCCTCAAAATGCCGGATCGCAAACTCGGCGAGATTCTGACTCGACCGATCGGCATCGTCGAGCAGCGAGGGAAACAACTGCCACTGATGCGGCATGCCTGGCCAGATCTCGGTGGTGACGTCCACCCCCGCCTGGCGCGCCTTGTCGGCGAGCCGCAACGTGTCATCCAGCAGGACTTCGCCGGAACCGACCTGTAGCAGCAGCGGCGGAAAGCCGGTCATATCGGCATAAAGCGGCGATGCCTGGGGATCGGTCGGCGACCGGTTGCCGAGATAGGCCTTGCGTAAGGCCCCGATCCAGTCTTTGCCGACCAGCGGATCGCTGTCGGCATTCGATGTCATCGATCCGCCCGTCGCGGCAAGATCGGTGATGGGGCTGAGCGCAATGACCGCCGCCGGCAGCGCCTTTCCGGCCTGCATCTGCCGGAGCACGGTTTCGATCGCGATATTGCCGCCGGCGCCGTCTCCCGCGATGACGATATTGTCATTGCGATAACCATTGTCGAGAAGCCAGCGATAGGCCGTCAGCGCGTCGTTGATCTGCGCGGGATAGGTATATTCGGGCATCAGCCGATAATCGACAAGAAGCACATCGCTGGATGCGGCCTTGGCGAGCGAGCCGGCAAGCAGGCTATGCGTGCGGATGGAGCCGCTGGAGAAGCCGCCGCCGTGAATATAGAGGATCATCCTTTGGCCGATCGGGTGATGTAGCCGGGCCGGCCACATCAGCTCGGCATCGACGCCGTCCGCATCGACCTGCCGGACCTGGATGCGGGTCGGCCCCGGCGTCGTTTCCATCAGCGCCCGAAAGGCTGTCCGCCGCTGCTGCAAGCCGTCGGCGCCGGCAAAATGATCCTTCCAGAGGCCGACGAGCTTTTCGACCTGCTCGCGTGAGGCCTGGCTTTGCGGTCCAATGTCCTTGCCGGCCGCCGCCGAAGCCAGCAGCATCAGCGCGGCCAATGTGGGCAACAGACCGCTGAGCCGCTTTGAAGCTCTTCGATTACCAGTTGGCAAAATTCGACCGTTCATCAACCTCTCCCGATGATGCTGGCCATGGCGGCCATGGCAGCATCATTGGCCAGTTCACGCGCAGGAGTCAAAAGGCTGAGGGATGCGAATCCTCACCTTTTTTACTCGGCTCTCATCGCGTCGATGACTGCCCTGAAGCCCGCCGACATGTGGCGTCGGCTCGGATAGTAGAGATAGAGCGGCTCCTCCGGCTGGCACCAGTCTTCCAACACCTGGATCAGTTCGCCATTGGCGATCGCCTTTTCCACGCGCGGTTCCCAGATATAGGCAAGACCGACACCGCCGAGCGCTGCCTGCATCATCAGTTCGTGATCGTCGAGCGACAGCGGTCCCGTCGGCTGAAAGCTCACCGCCTGGCCATCCTTCTCGAACTCCCAGGCATAGCGTGCACCTGACGGAAACATGTTCTGGATACAGAGATGGCGCTTGAGATCGTGCGGCGTCGCCGGCTTCGGCCGGGCCTCGAAATAGGCGGGCGAAGCGACGACGACCAAGCGGATGCGCGGCTTGATGCGCAGTGCGATCATGCCCTCGGTGAGGCGCTCACCGAAGCGGATGCCGGCATCGAAACCCTCCTCGACAATATCGACCAGCCTGTCTGTCGCGTTGATCTCCAACTGCAAATTGGGATTGCGTTGGAGCAACGGAGCAATGACGCGGCCGATGACGAAGGGGCCGATCGAATTCGGCACATTGATCCTCACCTTGCCGAAGGGCGTGTCGCGATATCGGTTCAACGCATCGAGCGCTGCTGCCATCTCGCCAAAGGCCGGGTCGAGATGCGAGATCAGCAGTTCGCCGGCCTCGGTCAGCGAGACGCTGCGCGTCGTACGGTTGAGCAGGCGAATGCCGATACGGTCTTCAAGGTTGAGCACGGCATGGCTGACTGCCGAAGCGGTGACACCCCTCTCCTCGCCGGCCTTGCGAAAACTCTTTTGCCGGGCAACGGCCGCAAAAGCCGCGAGTTCGGAAAGTTCGGTGGCACGCATTGCTGAATTTTGCTCATCATAGTTTCAAGAATAACAAATCTTATACAGCAACGGATTTTCGGTCAAATTCAACCCCGTCAGCACAGAGATGCGACGCCGAGACAAGCAAATAGTCCCCGAAAGGAATTCGTCATGAAAGTCTGGTTCATCACTGGTGCATCCCGCGGCTTCGGCGCGCTGATGACCAAGGAAGCCCTTGCATCAGGCGATGCCGTTATCGCCACCGCCCGCAACCCGAAGACCGTGACCGAGCAGTTCGGCGATCATCCGAATCTGCTTACCGTCGCACTCGATGTCACCAACGAGGCGCAGGCGAAAGACGCTGCGGCTACCGGCATCGCCCGCTTCGGCCGCATCGATGTTCTCGCCAACAATGCCGGCTACGGCCTGCTCGGCGCCGTCGAGGAAGCCACGGCCGAAGAGATCGAAAAGCTCTATGCCACTAATGTCTTCGGCCTGCTGAAGGTGACGCGCGCCGTGTTGCCTTATATGCGCCGCCAGCGTTCCGGCCATATTCTGAACTTCTCTTCGATCGGCGGTTACTTCGGCTATCCCGGCTGGGGCGTCTACGGCTCGACGAAATTCGCCGTCGAAGGCCTGTCCGAATCGATGGCCGCCGAACTCGAACCTTTCGGCATCACGGTGACGATCGTCGAGCCCGGCTTCTTCCGCACGGACTTCCTCGCCGATACGTCGCTGGCGGTGAGCCCGACCTCCATCGCCGATTACGAAGGCACGCCGGCCGGCAACATGCGCAATTTCGCCGCCGACGCCAATCATGCCCAGCCCGGCAATCCCGCCAAGCTCGCCGCCGGCATCATGAAGATGGTCAATTCAGCCAACCCGCCGCTGCGCATGCCGTTCGGCAGCGACACGGTGGCTGTGATCGAGGAGCAGCATGCCAGCGTCGAAAAGGAGCTTGCCGTCTGGCGTGAACTTGCCCTCTCCACGGATTTTTCGAGCGATGCAAAAGCCTCGGCCTGAGAGCCAAGGCCGGTACCGCCGCCGCATCCCGGATGTAAGGGTGCGGCGGCACTGTCGTTACGGCGGGACAGAGCGCCTTGCGGCATATTGGCATTCGCCTCACGCCGCGGATGGCCTAGATCTAAGGCAGACACCACCGTGAAGAGGCAAATCCATGTCCATCAAGACCATTTGCATTTATGGCGCCGGTGCCCTTGGCGGCGCCATCGCCGCCAAGCTCGCAAGCCGGGCCGATGACTACATCACTGTTTCCGTCGTCGCACGCGGGGCACATCTCGACGCCATCCGCAGCAACGGCCTCAGCCTGCGCGAAGCCGATGCGGAAACGCCGCTCAACGTGCGGCTGACCGCAACCGACGATCCCAAGACATTGCCGCCGCAAGATCTGGTCATCACCGGCCTCAAGGGCCATCAGTTGGCGCCCGCCGCCGCGGGTATCGCAGGCCTGCTGAAACAGGGCACCCGCGTCATAATGACCCTCAACGGCATTCCCTGGTGGTATTTCCATCGCGATACCAGGAGCGGGCATGCGGAGCTGCAATTCGATGAGCTCGATCCCAGCGGCAGGCTTTGGCGGCTGGTTGGCCCCGAGCGCGTGATTGGCTGCGTCGCCTATCAAGGCGCCGAAGTGGTCAATCCGGGTGAGATCCAGCTTTCCCACAAAGGACGCTTCGTGCTCGGCGAGCCGTCCGGCGAAATGTCTGTCGATCTGGAGGCCATAGCGGCGGTGCTGACCGGCGCCGATCTCGGCATTACGACCACTCCCGATATCCGAAGCGAAATCTGGAGCAAGTTGATGGGCAACGCTGCCTTCAACCCGATCAGCGCCCTGACACGGGCGCTGATGACAGACATCATGACGGATCCGGCGCTCATGGACATGGTGGGCAAAGTTATGAAGGAAGTGCTTGCCGTCGGCGATGCGCTCGGCGCGCATTTCAGCATGACAGTCGAGCAACGGCTGGAACAATCGCGCAATATTGGCGGCGTTCGGACATCGATGCTGCAGGACCTGATCGGCGGCAAGGCGCTCGAAATCACGCCGCTGGTCGGCATGCTGGTGGCGCTTGGACGCCTGACTGCAGTACCGACGCCGGTATCGGAGACGATCCTGGCGCTGGTGACGCAGCTGGATCGGGAAAACCGACGCGGCAGCTGATGGCGAAAAAAATGCGGCCGGGAAAAATCCGGCCGCCTCGCTTATCTTCCGACCTGCTCGGCCCAGTTCGGCGCCTTGCCGCCGCCGTCGAGGAAGGTCATTGCCACATTCGCCATGAGCGGCGAGGCGAAGGTCTCGTAGTGGGTGAGATCGGGCAGGATTGCCAGCCGGTTCTTCGACATGTTCTCCCGCATCCAACCGGCATCGCGCAGGCCGCCGCCGAGCTTGTGGTAGAAGTCAATCATATGCTCGGGACGGATCATGTCGGCATCGCCGTAGATCAGCATCACCGGCATGGTAAGCTTGGCGACCGCATCGCTATAGTCCTTGGGTTCGCGCATCAGCGCGCCCATGGCGTCGAGCAGTTTCGGAAATTCGGAAACGTCGGGCGCCACCGCCTTATAGGAGAGGAACATCGGCGAGTCCTTCATCATCTCGGCCATGCCGGCGCCGACGGCCGCCTGCTGCGGCAGCATCTCCGGGAAAAAGCCGTCCTGCGCATAGGGCGCCGAGAGGATCACCAGACGGCGCACCTGGTCGGGCGCGTTGGCCGCCATGTTCAGCGCCACCCCGCCACCGAAGGAATAGCCGAAGACGTCGAGCTTGTCGTAGCCGAGCTGCTTCACCAGGATTGCGAGATCGGCACCGATTGCCGCAAGGTCGATCGGCCGTTTGCCGAGCGGCGTGCGGCCATGTCCCTGCAGATCGACGGCGATCACCTGCCGGTGGTCGGCGAAAACAGGCATGACGGGCGCGAACATTTCGATCTGCCCGAGACCACCGTGAAGCAGCAGCAGCGGTTCGCCCTCGCCGCGGATCTCATAGTAATAATCGATGCCATTGACCGGCAGACTTCCCTTTTTGACGATCGGCGCTACTGCCTTCTCCTCGACAACGGGTACTTCACCGCCGGCGCTCGACATATCAGGGGCGGCCAGGAATGCGGCAGCCGTTGCGACCATCGAAATCAACGTCATCTTCGTCATGTCCTTGCTCCATGTTTGCGTCGATACCGCAAGGACGGCAGGGATCATGCTTTTCCGACACCGCGCTTAGAGATTTGTCGATTGAGGCTTCAAGACTGATTTCCAACTTTTCCTTAACCGGCATGCTGGTAAAATCTTCGCAGAGACTTCAGATGAACGAGACAGATGCCGAAACCGAATTTCCGCTTCACCCATTACGATATCAAGGAACAACGCGCCGGAACAATCGTCGAGGTGTCGTTGAATGCGGTGAACAATGTCCGCTTGATGACGGCGCCGAATTTCCAGCGCTTCACCGAGGTTCTCGATTTCAAATATATCGGCGGCGTGGCGCGTAAATCGCCGATCAAGATCGCCGTTCCAGAAAGCGGCCACTGGCATGTCGTCGTCGATATGGAAGGCCATCACGGGCTGGCGGATTCGTCCGTCAAGGTGATCGCCGGGCCTGGCAATCAGAAGACGCCGCGCGCTTCCTGAGCTTTACAGCACCGCGTCTCTACTCCGACGCGGTAGTGCTAAGCGCAGACGCGCTCTATAGACCCATCCAATCGAGCTGATCTTTGATCACGATCAATGAATCAAGCTGCCATGTCGATCACAATTCACCCGTTGCGAGCCGTAGCCGCCCAGAGCGCGAACCCATGCAAATCAGCTTAGCTTCCACGACCAGAGCGCTGGTGGAAACATCAAACCATGATCTTCATCACCTAGGAAGTGGTCCATGACTTCGAATCTGATCGGTCGTATCACCAATATCATTGATCCTGGCGATGCGCTCGGTGAAGTACTTTTCGGATTGATTATGGCGCTGACGTGGACGGTCGGTTCGAGGCTGGTTTTTGAAAAGGAAGGCTTAAATGTCCACGATCTGATCGTCGCAACGATCGGCTGCAACGTCGCTTGGGGGATTATTGACGCCGTCTTGTTCTTCCTCGGTACGACGTTTTACAAAAGCAGGCGGCTGCGCCTTTTTCGGCAAATCAAAACCGCCAGAAGCGAATCTGCGGCGCTGACGGTGCTCGCGAACGAATTCCCGATTGCAGAGGCACCGTTCTCGGCAAGGGGCGCCGACGCGGACGCACTCTATCGATCACTCCTGACGCTCGCATGCCGGGCCGATCCTGTGAAGGTGTCCCTACCGAAAGCTGATCTGTTTGCCGCAATCGCGGTCTTCGTTCTGGTCTCGGCCACGGCCATTCCCGCAGTGATCCCTTTCCTTCTCATCGACAGTGCGCACCTTGCGCTGAGAACCAGCAACCTGTTTCTCATCATGCTGCTGTTTGTGACGGGCTATGCGTGGGCGAGGTTTTCAGGAGGCAGGCCTTTTTATGCAGGGATGACGATGACTTGTCTCGGCTTGCTTCTGGTTGCAATAGCGATCGCGCTTGGCGGCTGAGCCCCGTTCACCAACCGAACAGGCCCAGACGCGTCAGCGCGGCTTGCGCTCCTTGCGAAGCTTGTCCCACCATTCCAGCCGCTTGCGGATTTCGCGCTCGAAACCGCGCTCCGGCGGATCGTAGAAGGTCTGGCGGCCCATCTTCTCCGGGAAATAATCCTGGCCGGAAAAGGCGTCCGGCTCGTCGTGGTCGTAGCGGTAACCGTCGCCGTAACCTTCGCCCTTCATCAGCTTGGTCGGCGCATTGAGGATATGCTTCGGCGGCAGCAGCGAGCCGTTCTGCTTGGCGGCTTGGCTTGCCGCCTTGAAGGCGGTGTAGACGGCATTCGATTTCGGCGCGGTGGCGAGATAGACGCAGGCCTGGGCCAGCGCCAGTTCGCCCTCGGGGGAACCGAGATACTCATAAGCATCCTTGGCGGCGTTGCAGATCACCAGCGCCTGCGGATCGGCAAGACCGATATCCTCCACTGCCATGCGTACCAACCGCCGGCCGAGATAGAGCGGATCCTCGCCGGCATCGAACATGCGGGCGAGATAATAGAGCGCGGCATCCGGGTCGGAGCCGCGCACGGATTTATGCAGCGCCGAGATCAGATTGTAATGGCCGTCCTGCGCCTTGTCGTAGACCGGGGCGCGGCGCTGGACGATTCGCGTCAGGCCTTCGGTGTCGAAGCTTTCACCCTCGCGCGCGGCGCGCCAAACCTCTTCGGCGAGCGTCAGCACCGCGCGACCGTCGCCGTCTGCCATGCGGATCAGGCTGACGCGAGCCTCCTCCGTCAGCGGCAGCGGCTTCTGCTCGATCGTCTCGGCGCGCTTCAGCAACTCCTCCAGGCTCTCCTCGTCATGCGACTTGAAGGTCAGCACGCGCGCGCGCGACAGCAATGCGGCGTTGAGTTCGAAGGACGGGTTTTCGGTGGTGGCGCCTACGAGGATGACGGTGCCGTCCTCCATGACCGGCAGAAAACTGTCCTGCTGGGCGCGGTTGAAGCGGTGGATCTCGTCGACGAAGAGCAGCGTCTGACGGCCATCCATACGCCGCAGGCGAGCGGTCTCGAACACCTTCTTCAGATCGGCGACGCCGGAAAAGATCGCCGATATCTGCTCGAAAGCCAAACCCGCCTCGCCCGAAAGCAGCCGCGCCACCGTCGTCTTGCCGGTGCCGGGCGGGCCCCAGAAGATCATCGAGCCGAGCGAACCGCTTTCGATCATTCTTTTCAGCACGCCGTCTTCACCGGTCAGATGCTCCTGACCGGTGACATCGGCAAGCGTCTTCGGCCGCAGCCGGTCGGCAAGCGGCCGCCTGGCGGCCACCTCCTCCGGAACACGCGGCGCGAAGAGATCATTGCTCATCGGAAGAACTGCCGGATGCGCTGACCGTCGCGCTCGATCTCCACCCGCCAGAGGCCGGGGTCGCTATCGGCGATTTCGGACAGTTCGCTGGTCGACTTCACGTCCGTGCCGTTGATCGAGACGATGATATCCTTCGGCTCGAAACCGAGACGGGCGGCAGGCGAATCCTCCTTCACCTCGGATACGACGACTCCTGCCGATTCCGACGGCATGCGCAGTTCGTCGGCGACCCGCGGCGACAGGTTCTCGACGACAGCGCCGCTAAACGGGGTGCGCCCGCCAATGGTGCGCTGGTCGCGCGGCGAGGTTTCCGGAGCGCGGTCGAGCGTCAGCGGCAGCTGCTGCTCGCGGCCGTTCTCGACGACGGTCAGTTTGACCGACTTGCCAAGACCGGCCGTCGTCAGCCGGTAAAGCAGCGCATCAGGATGTTCGACGGAAATACCGTCGACAGCGGTGACGATTTGGCCGGCCTTCAGCCCGGCCTTGGCGGCCGGCCCGCCTTCCGAAACCTTGACGACGAGCGCGCCGCGCGCTTTGTTTAGCCCCAGCGCCTCGGCGACTTCCGAGGTCACGGCATCGAAACTCGCGCCGACATAGGGCCGCTCGAAAGATTTGACGCCGGCATCTGCCGAGGTGAGGAAGACCTTGACGAGATTGGCGGGAATGGCAAAGCCGATGCCGTTCGAGCCGCCGCCGCGCGAGAAGATCGCCGTGTTGATGCCGATCAGTTCGCCTTTCATATTCATCAAGGCGCCGCCGGAATTGCCGGGATTGATCGAAGCATCGGTCTGGATGAAGAAGCCGAACTCGTTCCTGACGACCTGGTTGCGCGCAAGTGCGGAGACGATGCCGCTGGTCACCGTCTGGCCGACGCCGAAGGGGTTGCCGATTGCCAGCACGAGATCGCCGACCTCAACGGCATCGGAATTGCCGATCGGCAATGTCGGAAAACTTTCCTTGGTGTCGATCTTCAGCACGGCAAGATCGACACGGTCGTCGCGCAGCACCACCGTGCAGGGGAATTCGCGGCCGTCCGGCAGCGCAACCTTGATGTCGTCGGCGCCTTCGACGACGTGATTGTTGGTCACGACGGTGCCGTTCGCCTCGACGATGACGCCGGAGCCGAGCGATGACTGCTTCTCGGAACGGTTCGGCATCTGCTGGCCGAAAAACTGCTCGAAGAAGGGATCGCCGGCAAAGGGCGACTGCCGCCGGACGGTCTTTTCCGCATAGACATTGACGACGGCGCCCGACGTTTGTTTGACGAGCGGCGCGAAGGAGAGCTGCATCTGCATCTGGCTTTCGGGCACGGTCTTTGCCGTCTGCGCATCAGCCGCGGCCGGCAGAACGAGCATGAGAGCGAACAGCGAGACGGAGACGCGCTTGAACAGGCCTTGCATGGGTATCCCTTTTGAATCCTCGTGTGGAACGTTTTAGAGCATGATGCCGAAAAGTGTGAGCGGTTTTCGGACGACATCATGCTCTAACTACCTAATTGCGAACAAGATTCAGATTTTAGATCGAACCGGCCTAAAATCTGAATCTTGTTCTGTGGCCCGACGCTAGAAAGGAAAGAGGGCGGAAGCATGGAAGAATAAGGCCATGGGACGTCTTGGAAACCGATTGAAGTCATTGCGAACTTGATTCAGGAATTTCGGCCATGCAACTGATATCAAGAGCCAAAAACTGGGCGAAGTCACTGAAGCGTGACATCGTAGCTCTGTGGCTTGCCGCCCGAGACCCTCGCGTGCCTTGGCATGCCAAAGCGGTGGCCGCCGCCGTTGCCGCATACGCCCTGTCGCCCATCGATCTCATCCCAGATTTCATTCCCGTGCTCGGTTATCTCGACGATCTGCTGATCGTGCCGCTCGGCATCATGTTGGCGACCCGGCTCGTTCCGGCTGACGTGATGACTGCGCTTCGAGAGCAGGCGACAAAGCGCCTCGAGCGCCCCTCCAGTCGTCTCGGACTGATCTTCATCCTTGCCGTCTGGCTCGCCTGCATCATCTTCCTGGCTCTGACATTGCGCAAACTGGTTTGACCGGCGACAACAGGGATATTGGAATGATGACGGCAAGAGCGATGACGATAGTCTTTGGCTTTGCGATTTCGATCTTTGCATCGGATATGGCCCAGGCGGCGAGCTTCGACTGCGATGCGAAAGAATTGAAGCCGGACGAAAAGGCGATCTGCGACAACCGCGCGCTCAACGATGCCGACGTGAAGATGGTGACGACCTTCGAGCTGCTTTCCGGTCTGCTGGCGATGGGCTCACGCGGAACATTGCAGGATGAGCAGACAGCCTGGCTGAAAAAACGACAGGAATGCGCGGCGGATGCCGTCTGTATCAAGGCTGCCTATGACGAGCGGCTGAAGCAACTCGGCGAGACCTATAAAAACATCAACCGGCCGCTTTAAAAGCGACCGGTCGGTGGAGTAGCTGACTCTCAATCAGCGGGGAATAGCTTCGACCAGTTAGCGGGCGTTCAGATCCCGCACGGCGCCGCGATCGGCACTTGTCGCGAAGGCGGCATAGGCCTTCAGCGCCGTCGTGACGTTGCGCTTGCGCACTTCGACCGGATGCCAGCCCTTGGCGTCCTGATCGGCACGGCGGACGGCAAGTTCGGTCTCGCTGACGCGCAGGCTGATCGTCCGGTTCGGGATGTCGATGTCGATCATGTCGCCCTCGCGCACCAAGCCGATCGTGCCGCCATTTGCCGCTTCCGGCGAGGCGTGGCCGATCGACAGTCCGGAGGTGCCGCCGGAGAAGCGGCCGTCGGTGATGAGCGCACAGGCCTTGCCGAGGCCCTTCGACTTCAGATAGCTCGTCGGATAGAGCATTTCCTGCATTCCGGGGCCGCCCTTCGGGCCTTCGTAGCGGATGACGACGACATCACCCGCCTTGACCTCGTTGGCGAGGATTGCCTTGACGGAAGCGTCCTGGCTTTCGAAGACGCGGGCCGGGCCGGAGAATTTCAGGATCGATTCATCGACGCCTGCCGTCTTGACGATGCAGCCGTCAATCGCAAGGTTGCCCTTGAGTACGGCAAGACCACCATCCTTGGAGAAAGGATGTTCGACCGAGCGGATGACGCCGTTCTCGCGATCGGTGTCGAGTTCGTCCCAGCGGGCTTCCTGGCTGAAGGCGACCTGGGTCGGGATGCCGCCGGGTGCGGCGCGATAGAAGTTGCGCACGGTTTCGCTGTTGGTGCGGGTGATATCCCAGCGGTCGATCGCATCACCCAGCGTCTCGGCATGCACGGTCGGGCAATCGCGATTGAGCAGACCGCCCTTGTCGAGTTCGCCGAGGATCGACATGATGCCGCCGGCGCGGTGCACATCTTCCATATGAACATCGCTCTTGGCGGGTGCGACCTTCGACAGGCACGGCACCCGGCGCGACAGCGCGTCGATATCGGCCATGGTGAAATCAATCTCGCCTTCGTGGGCGGCAGCAAGGATGTGCAGCACCGTGTTGGTCGAGCCGCCCATGGCGATATCGAGCGTCATGGCATTCTCAAAAGCCTGCTTGGAAGCGATGGTGCGCGGCAGCGCCTTGATGTCGTCCTGCTCGTAATAGCGGCGGGCGAGATCGACGATCAGATGGCCGGCCTCGACGAAGAGGCGCTTGCGGTCGGCGTGGGTTGCGAGCGTCGAGCCGTTGCCGGGCAGCGACAGGCCGAGCGCTTCCGTCAGGCAGTTCATCGAATTGGCGGTGAACATGCCGGAGCAGGAGCCGCAGGTCGGACAGGCCGAGCGTTCGATGGTCTGGACGTCCTCGTCGCTGATCTTGTCATCGGCTGCGGCGACCATGGCATCGACGAGGTCGAGCGCGTGCGTCTTGCCGTGCAGCACGACCTTGCCCGCTTCCATCGGGCCGCCGGAGACGAAGACCGTCGGGATGTTGAGGCGCAGCGACGCCATCAGCATGCCGGGAGTGATCTTGTCGCAGTTGGAGATGCAGACCATGGCGTCGGCGCAATGGGCATTGACCATGTATTCGACGCTGTCGGCGATGAGCTCGCGCGAGGGCAGCGAATAGAGCATGCCGTCATGGCCCATGGCGATGCCGTCGTCGACGGCGATCGTGTTGAATTCCTTGGCGACACCGCCGGCCGCCTCGATTTCGCGGGCAACGAGCTGGCCGAGGTCTTTCAGGTGCACGTGACCGGGCACGAACTGGGTGAAGGAATTCACCACCGCGATGATCGGCTTGCCGAAATCCGAATCCTTCATGCCCGTGGCGCGCCAAAGGCCGCGCGCGCCTGCCATGTTGCGGCCGTGGGTCGTGGTTCTGGAACGGTAGGCTGGCATCGGTGTCTTCCTCGACGTGGCGGAGATCATCAGGCGAAGCGGGACGGCATTGAGCCTGCAGCCGGGCAACGCTGCTTTTTGGAATTGTCCTAATCCAATCGGCGGGGGCTGTCACTACCGGCAAGGCCAAATCCGGTACGCTGCCCGGAGAAGCGCCTTGTACGATCGATCATATACGGTCTGGCGCGACATTGGGTTACAACCTATTCCATCACGACCGAACACAAAAAATTGGCTTCCCGTCAGCAATATTCAAGGCTTAGACACTAAAGCGCATCGCGATCTTTCAGATTCGCTCCCCGCACTTTAGGCCTTTGTTTATACGCATGTCGTTATCGCAAAACCGCTGCACACTTTTGCGCGACGTGCTTTAATCCTGTTATGCCGGCGGTTCGCTTAGGGACTATATTCCGAAGATCCGCCCAGGAGGTTTTCGACATGCCAAGCTATCGCCCACCGAAGATCGCGTCGTCCGAGATCACACCACGCCAGATATACCTGCGCCGTCGTGAATTTCTGGGCGCGGCAGCACTTGGGGCCTTTGGGCTCTACAGCACCGGCAAGGCGAGTGCTGCGGCGCTCTCCGCGGTCGAAAGCAAGTACAAGGTCGACGAGAAGCCGACGCCGATCAAGGACGTCACGACCTACAATAATTTCTATGAGTTCGGCCTCGACAAGGCCGATCCAGCCGCGAATTCCGGCGATTTCAAGCCGCTGCCTTGGACAATCAAGGTCGACGGCATGGTCAACAAACCAGGCACTTTCGACCTCGAGGCGCTGATCAAGGAATTTCCGATCGAGGAGCGCACCTATCGCATGCGCTGCGTCGAGGCGTGGTCGATGGTCATTCCCTGGGACGGCTTTCCGTTGGCATCGCTGCTCGACAAGGTAGAGCCGCTCGGCAGCGCCAAATACGTCGCCTTCGAAACCGTGGTGCGGCCAGACGAGATGCCGGGACAAAAGGGCTTCTTCCAGTCGCTCGACTGGCCCTATGTCGAGGGTCTGCGCCTCGACGAGGCGCGTCATCCGCTGACGTTGCTGGCCGTCGGGCTTTATGGCGAAACGCTGCCGAACCAGAATGGTGCGCCGGTCCGTCTCGTCGTGCCATGGAAATATGGCTTCAAGGGCATCAAGTCGATCGTCAGGATCACGCTTAGCGACCAGCAGCCGAAGAACACCTGGCAGGTCACCAATGCGCAGGAATACGGCTTCTACGCCAACGTCAACCCCGCAGTCGACCACCCGCGCTGGAGCCAGGCGAGCGAGCGGCGCATCGGCGAAAGCGGCTTCTTCGGCGCGAGCCGCCACCCCACCCTGCCCTTCAACGGTTATGCCGACGACGTGGCGAGCCTTTATGCCGGCATGGATCTGAAAGCGAATTTCTGATGGCGGAACTATCGCTTGCCATTCCCAAGCGCTGGCAGCCCGCCTCCGTCTGGCTGCTTTACGCCATCGGGCTTTTGCCGGCGGCCTGGACCTTCTATCTCGGAGCGACCGATCAGCTCGGCGCCGATCCGGTCAAGACCTTCGAGCTTTTCCTCGGCATCTGGACGATCCGTTTCCTGATCGCAACGCTTGCCGTCTCCCCTGCCCGCGAGCTCTTCGGCTGGAACTATCTGCGTTATCGCCGCGCGCTGGGCCTGCTGACCTTCTACTATGCGCTGATGCATTTCACCGTCTACATGGTGCTCGACCAGGCGATGGATATCCATGCCGTCATCAACGACGTGCTGAAGCGTCCCTTCATCATGTTCGGCATGGCCGGCCTTGCGATGCTCATTCCGCTGGCGGTGACATCCAATAATTTCTCGATCCGCCGCCTCGGCAAGAATTGGATCTGGCTGCACCGCCTGGTCATTATCATCGCCGCCTGCGGAGCGCTGCACTTCGCGCTCTCGACCAAGATCCTCGATCTCCAGCAATATATCTATGTCGGGCTGATCATCGCCCTCATCCTCTACCGCTCCTATCGCCCGATCGCGCGCAGCCGGAAGAAAGGCCAGGGGCGAACGCGCAATCGCGCGATGGCGTCGGCTTCGTGAGACGGCAAACTTAAAGGCCGGACCTCATCGCAACCCGCCGGGCGGGATCGAAGGCGCAGGCCGCGGCGATCCCGATTGCATAGGCCAGCATGTTCCAGAGCGAAAATATCCGGCCGAGCAGCAGTGCCCCTGCGGTCGTCAGCCGAAACGCGTCGAGCCAGGGCGTGTGATAGAGCCGGAACAACTCCACTGAGATCGCTATGACCAGCGCTATGACAGCAAGGATGGCCGGCCGTGACCTTGCGACAAAGAGGGCTACGAGCAGATAGACCATCGCTCCCCAGAACGCCGAGCCCCCATATTTGACGACGACGAAGGGCAGATCGACCGCATAGCCGAACCGTCTCAGCGCCAGCCCAAGTGCTATCACCACAAGCAGGGCGGCGAGGCGGAGGAACCGCACTTGAGAGCGAGTCTGAACGATGTCGCGCAATGAGACCTATCCTATATCAGTCAGCCCGTTGGACGGTTGAGGTGGAGATTGCGAATGATCGACGAGCTGCGGTTTGTCTTCGCAGATCAGCGCCCCACTTTCGTCTGCGACCGATGCACAAACAAAAACAGCCGGGCTTTGCGAGCCCGGCTGTTTTGTTTCCGCCGGAGCGGAAGATTTAAGCGGCGACGGCCTGCTCTTCGGCAGCGACGCGGGCCTTGTCGGCTGCGCCCTTGGCGAAGGTGTCGCGATCAACGAATTCGATCACGGCCATGGCGGCATTGTCGCCCTGGCGGAAGCCGGCCTTCATGATGCGCAGGTAGCCGCCGTTGCGGGTGGCGTAACGCGTTGCAATCGTATCGAACAGCTTCGAAACGACGGCGGCATCGCGGATCTGCGAAATCGCCTGACGGCGAGCGTGCAGGTCGCCGCGCTTGCCGAGCGTGACGAGCTTCTCGACGATCGGGCGGATTTCCTTGGCCTTCGGCAGGGTCGTGACGATCTGCTCGTGGGTAATCAGCGAAGCGGCCATGTTGGCGAACATCGCCTTGCGGTGGCTTGCAGTTCTATTCAGCTTGCGGCCGGCTTTACCATGGCGCATTGCTATTCTCCTTTAATGCAGGTGCCCTTACGCTAAGTGGGCCTGCCGTTTCCTGGCACATGCAGGCGATCGGCCTGCTGTTTGACGGGGAAAGGCAGCCGAAAGAGCCTGCCTTCTGTTATGTTCTTGCGATCGGCGTGCGGGCGGAAAACCGCTTCACACTTTTCCTCACGCCGCTCAGTATTGGTCTTCGTAACGCTTGGCGAGATCTTCGATGTTCTCGGGCGGCCATGCCGGCACTTCCATGCCGAGGTGCAGGCCCATGGAAGCGAGAACTTCCTTGATTTCGTTCAGCGACTTGCGACCAAAATTCGGCGTGCGGAGCATTTCTGCTTCGGTCTTCTGAATGAGGTCGCCGATATAGACGATGTTGTCGTTCTTCAGGCAGTTTGCCGAACGGACCGACAATTCGAGTTCGTCCACCTTCTTGAGGAGAGCCGGGTTGAAAGCGAGTTCGGTGACTGCTTCCTCTTCGGTTTCCTTCTGCGGCTCGTCGAAGTTGACAAAGACGCCAAGCTGATCCTGGAGGATGCGCGCCGCAAAAGCGACGGCGTCTTCGCCGGTGATCGAGCCATCGGTTTCGATGGTCATGTTCAGCTTGTCGTAGTCGAGAACCTGTCCTTCGCGGGTATTTTCAACCTTGTAGGACACCTTCTTGACCGGCGAATAGAGGCTGTCGACCGGGATGAGACCGATCGGAGCATCTTCCGCACGATTGCGTTCGGCCGGAACGTAGCCCTTGCCGTTGTTGACGGTGAACTCCATGCGGATTTCGGCACCCTCGTCGAGCGTGCAGATGACATGCTCGGGGTTGAGGATTTCGATATCGCCGACCGTCTGGATGTCGCCAGCCGTGACAACACCCGGACCCTGCTTGCGCACGACCATGCGCTTTGCGTCGTCGCCATCCATCTTGATGGCGATTTCCTTGATGTTGAGCACGATGTCCGTCACGTCTTCGCGGACGCCCGGAATCGAAGAGAATTCATGCAGCACGCCATCGATCTGCACCGCCGTGACGGCAGCGCCGCGCAGCGAGGAGAGCAGAACGCGGCGAAGCGCATTGCCGAGGGTGAGGCCGAAGCCGCGCTCCAGCGGTTCGGCAACAAGCGTCGCCCTGGTGCGCGAGCTCGAGGAGAACTCCACCTTGTTCGGCTTGATCAGTTCCTGCCAGTTCTTCTGAATCATGAGTTTGCCTTCCGTTCGTTGCCACCATCCAATCGTGGCAACCGAGCTTGAAAACCACCGGGAGCGCCAAGGCGCTCACCAGTGACGAGAGCGATGATCAGACGCGGCGCTTCTTGCGCGGACGGCAGCCATTGTGCGGGATCGGGGTCACGTCGCGGATGGACGTGATCATGAAACCAGCAGCCTGGAGCGCGCGCAGAGCCGATTCGCGACCCGAACCCGGACCACAAACTTCGACTTCCAGCGACTTCATGCCGTGCTCCTGAGCCTTCTTGGCGCAGTCTTCGGCAGCCATCTGGGCAGCGAACGGGGTCGACTTGCGCGAGCCCTTGAAGCCCTTGGCGCCAGCCGAAGACCAAGCAATCGCGTTGCCCTGGGCATCGGTGATGGTGATCATCGTGTTGTTGAAGGTCGAGTTGACGTGAGCGACACCCGACGAGATATTCTTGCGTTCACGACGGCGAACGCGGACGGCTTCCTTAGCCATGGTATTCCTTTCGTTGATCTCTTCGCCGCCGTAATGCCAGCGGCTACACCGGAACGGCGCCTATACGGTCCCGCTCCAAACTCAAAAGAGGCCGGCGCAGACCGCCAGCCTCCCTACTCCGGTTTCCCGGAAATTACTTCTTCTTACCAGCGATTGCCTTTGCCGGGCCCTTGCGGGTACGGGCATTGGTGTGCGTGCGCTGACCGCGGACCGGAAGGCCGCGGCGATGACGCAGGCCGCGGTAGCAGCCGAGGTCCATCAGGCGCTTGATGTTCATCGAGGTTTCGCGACGAAGATCGCCTTCGACCTGATAGTCGCGGTCGATGGCTTCGCGGATCTGAAGGACTTCGGCGTCCGTCAGCTGATGCACACGACGTTCAGCCGGGATACCGACCTTCTCGACGATTTCCTGTGCGAATTTCGTACCGATCCCGTGAATGTAGGTCAGCGCAATAACAACGCGCTTCGCAGTCGGGATGTTGACGCCAGCGATACGTGCCACGCCTGTTCTCCTTGCATTCCAGTTGCCATCCGGCAAGTGGGCTTCGTTATGCGGTCTTTAGAACCGCTCGTTCAGATTTACGTCCGCAACATGTCAAAACGACCGCACCCGGACTTCCCTGGGAAATCCGCGCCGATCGCATGGAATGTCGCGAGTTGGCGCGGTGTTTAGCGGAATCACTGCTGAAAAGCAACCGTTCCGCCAAGTTTATTTTCAAAGCCTTAAAGCTTCGAAAGAATGTTTTCGACCTCGGCCGTCACCTGATCGATCTCTGCCATGCCGTCCACGGTCTTGAGTTTGCCTTTGGCATGGTAATAGCCGATCAGCGGCGAGGTTTCCTTGTAGTAGACCTGCAGCCGAGCCGTCATGGTCTCCGGGTTGTCATCAGGACGGCGCTTGAAGTGCGTGGAACCGCACTTGTCGCACACGCCTTCGGCAGCCGGAACCTTATCGGTATCGTGATAGACGCTGCCGCACTGTGCGCAGGAGTAGCGACCGGCGACGCGACGGACCAGCTCGTCATCGTCGACACGGAATTCGATAACGACGGACAGGCCGAGACCCTTTGCCTTCAGCATCGCTTCCGTGGCGTCTGCCTGGACGAGCGTCCTGGGGAAACCGTCGAGAATGAAGCCGTTGGCGCAATCGGGTTGATCGATACGCTCGGAGACGATGGCGATAACGATCTCATCCGAGACAAGTTTGCCGGCGTCCATGACTGCCTTGGCGCGCTTGCCGACATCCGTGCCGGCGTTAACCGCTGCACGCAGCATGTCCCCCGTGGAAAGCTGCGGAATGCCGTGCTTTTCCACGATCCGCTGGGCCTGGGTTCCCTTACCCGCGCCCGGCGGCCCCAAAAGGATAAGTCTCATCGCCCCCTCTTTCCTCCACGCAACTTCGATTTCTTGATCAGGCCTTCGTATTGCTGCGCGATCAGGTGACCCTGGATCTGTGCAACCGTATCAAGAGTTACGCTAACCACGATCAAAAGCGAAGTCCCACCAAGGGATAACGGGATGCCGGTTTGCGACACCAAGATCTCCGGAAGGATGCAGACGAAGACGAGATAGATTGCGCCGATCATCGTGATTCGGGTCAGCACATAGTCGATATATTCGGCCGTACGCTCGCCCGGGCGGATGCCGGGAATGAAGCCGCCATGCTTCTTCAGATTGTCGGCCGTGTCCTTCGGATTGAAGACGATGGCCGTATAGAAGAAGGCGAAGAAGGCGATCAGCGCCGCATAGAGCACCATGTAAAGCGGTCGGCCATGGCCGAGGGCCGCGACGATCGATGTCGCCCAGCCAGGCATCCCCGACGTGCTGGCAAAGCCCGCAACCGTTGCCGGCAGCAGCAGCAGCGACGAGGCGAAGATCGCCGGAATGACGCCCGACGTGTTGAGCTTCAGCGGCAGGTGCGAGGTATCGCCCTGGAACATCCGGTTGCCGACCTGGCGCTTCGGATACTGAATCAAGAGCCGGCGCTGGGCACGCTCGACGAAGACGATGACGCCGATGACGCCGATCGCGACGATGATGACCAGCAGGATGAGGAAGGTCGACAATGCGCCGGTGCGGCCAAGTTCGAGCGTGCTGGCAAGAGCCGTCGGAAGACCGGCGGCGATGCCGGCGAAGATGATCAGCGAGATGCCGTTGCCGATGCCACGCGAGGTGATCTGCTCGCCGAGCCACATCAGGAACATCGTGCCGCCGAGCAGCGTCAGAACGGTGGAAACACGGAAGAACCAGCCCGGATCGACAACGAGGCCCTGGCCGCTCTCAAGGCCGGCGGCGATGCCGTAGGCCTGGAGCGCACCGAGGATGACCGTGCCATAACGGGTATACTGGTTGATGATCTTACGGCCCTGCTCGCCCTCCTTCTTGAGGTTTTCCAGCGCCGGCACGACCGATGTCATGAGCTGCACGATGATCGAAGCAGAGATATAGGGCATGATGCCGAGCGCGAAGATCGCCATGCGCTGAACAGCGCCGCCCGAAAACATGTTGAAGAGGCCGAGAATGCCGCCTGACTGACCGCGGAAAGCCTGGGCATAGGCTTCGGGATTGAGACCCGGAAGCGGAATATGGGTGCCGAGCCTGTAGACGAGGAGAGCTGCCAGTGTGAACCACAAGCGCTTCTTCAAATCCTCGGCTTTGGCAAAGGTCGAAAAATTGAGGTTGGATGCCAATTGTTCCGCTGCAGAAGCCATGCGATTCTCCGCGCTACCAATTCCGGCGTCTCTAGGGGATAGGCCGGCCCCGGAATCAGTATGAAAATTATTCAAAACCGGGTTCAGAACGGATTGCAGCGCAACCCCATGCCTCACCCTTGTTTTAGTCTTACCGGCATGACGCGGGCGCGCCAGCCAAGTTTTTGTGAGGCCCACATATGGGAGCAAAATCGCCCGGTGTGAAGCACCCCGGGCGAGATATCATCAGATTATTATTCGGCTGCAGCCGGAGCCGAAAGCTGCGTCACGGTGCCGCCGGCCTTTTCGATCTTCTCGACGGCAGGCTTGGAGGCGCCTGCAACGACGATGGTGATTTTGGCCTTCAGCTCGCCGTCGGCGAGAACGCGAACGCCGTCCTTAGGGCGGCGGATGACGCCGGCCGCCTTGAGGGCAGCTGCGTCAACGGTCGCCTTGGCATCCAGCTTGCCGGCGTCGATCGCCGCCTGGATCCGGCCGAGCGACACAACAACAAAATCGGAAGCGAAAATGTTGTTGAAGCCGCGCTTCGGCAGGCGACGATAGATCGGCATCTGGCCGCCTTCGAAGCCGTTGATGGCGACGCCCGAACGGGACTTCTGACCCTTCACGCCGCGACCAGCCGTCTTGCCGGAACCCGAACCGATACCGCGGCCGAGGCGCTTGCGGCTGTGGGTCGAGCCTTCGTTGTCTTTAATTTCATTGAGTTTCATGAGCGTTTCCTCCGTCTCACTTCTCGTCGACGACGCGAACGAGATGCTGGACAGCACGGATCATGCCACGAACGGAAGGAGTATCCTCCAGCGTGCGGCGACGGTGCATCTTGTTCAGTCCGAGACCGATCAGCGTGCGCTGCTGGACATCCGGACGGCGAATCGGGCTGCCGATCTGTTCGATCGTGACAGTCTTCGCTTCAGCCTTCTTAGTAGCCTTGGCCATCTGTCAAACTCCTCTTATTCTTCAGAGGCGTTGCCGGAGGCGCTACGACGAGCCTGCAGCGTTGCATACTTGATGCCGCGCTGAGCTGCGATGTCCTTCGGGTGAACCTGGTGCTTCAGAGCGTCGAAGGTGGCGCGAACCATGTTGTAGGGGTTCGACGAACCGGTCGACTTGGCGACGACGTCATGCATGCCGAGCGTTTCGAATACGGCGCGCATCGGACCGCCGGCGATGATGCCGGTACCGACCTTGGCCGAGCGCAGCAGAACCTTGCCGGCGCCGTGGCGGCCATGAACGTCGTGATGCAGCGTACGGCCGTCACGCAGCGGTACGAAGATCAGTTCGCGCTTGGCGGCTTCGGTTGCCTTGCGGATGGCTTCCGGCACTTCACGTGCCTTGCCATGGCCGAAGCCGACGCGGCCCTTCTGGTCGCCGACGACGACGAGTGCTGCAAAACCAAAACGACGGCCGCCCTTGACGACCTTGGCAACGCGGTTGATCGCGACCAGCTTGTCGACGAATTCGCTGTCGCGCTCGTCACGGCTCTGGCGGTCTTCCCGCTGCGGCCTTCTTTCCTGTGCCATTGTCCTCTTCCTTTTTCTTTTCCGGGTGCAATCGGCAAATAAATGTGGACCGCGTCAGCCTCCCCTATCGGAGAGTGCTTGCGGTCCGGCGAAAATCCGGCCGGCGCTATAAGCGTCCGGCCGGAAACTGATCAGAAGGTGAGACCGCCTTCGCGGGCTGCATCGGCGAGAGCCTTGATGCGGCCGTGGAAGATGAAGGCGCCACGGTCGAACACGACTTCCGTAACACCGGCCTTGGAGGCGCGCTCCGCAACGAGCTTGCCGACAACGGCAGCGGCGGCGGTATCGGCACCGGTCTTCAGAGAACCGCGCAGATCCTTTTCGAGGGTGGAGGCAGACGCAAGCGTCTTGCCGGCCACATCATCGATGACCTGGGCGTAGATGTTCTTCGAGGAGCGATGAACCGACAGGCGCGGACGGCCATTGGCCACCGACTTGATATGACGGCGCACGCGGTTGGCACGACGTGCAAGTGCTTCTTTCCTGCTAGCCATTTCGCGTGATCCTTACTTCTTCTTGCCTTCTTTGCGGACGATCCGCTCGTCAGCGTACTTGACGCCCTTGCCCTTGTAGGGCTCAGGACCGCGATATTCGCGGATTTCAGCGGCGACCTGACCGACCTGCTGCTTATTGATGCCAGAGACAACAATTTCAGTCGGCTTCGGAACGACGATCGTGATGCCGACCGGCGGCTCATAGATCACGTCATGGCTGAAACCGAGAGCCAGCTGCAGGTTCTTGCCCTGCAGGGAGGCGCGGTAACCGACGCCGTTGATTTCGAGCTTGCGCTCAAAGCCGTCCGTGACACCCTTGAAGATGCCTTCGATCATCGTGCGGGACATGCCCCACTTTGAACGTGCATCCTTGCTCTGGTTCACCGGCGTCACGACGACCGCGTTGTTTTCGAGCTTGAGGCTGATTTCGTCATTAGCAACGAAAAACAGCTCGCCCTTCGGGCCCTTTGCAGTGACCTTCTGGCCATCGACCGTAGCCGTGATCCCAGCAGGTACCTGAACGGGCTTCTTACCGATACGAGACATGTTTCAATCCTGTCTGTTCGCTATGGAGATCCCTGCCCGATCTTAGAAGACCGAGCAAAGAACCTCGCCGCCAACGTTCTGTTCGCGAGCCTGGTGATCGGCCATCACACCCTTCGGAGTCGAAAGGATGGTGATGCCGAGGCCGTTCGCGACCTGCGGAATGGACTTGACCGAGACATAAACCCGGCGGCCCGGCTTGGACACACGGCCGATCTCACGGATCACCGACGCGCCTTCATAATATTTCAGCTCGATGCTGAGTTCCGACTTGCCATTGCCGAAATCGACAACGGAATAGCCACGGATGTAGCCTTCGGACTGCAAGACATCGAGAACACGTGCACGGAGCCTGGACGCAGGCGTCGAAACCGACGACTTGCGGCGGGAAGCGCCGTTACGGATACGGGTGAGCATATCGCCCAACGGATCAGTCATTGTCATGTAACCTGCTCCTTACCAGCTCGACTTGACGATACCCGGCACCTTGCCGAAATTGCCCAGTTCACGCAGCGCAATACGCGACATGCGCAGTTTGCGGTAATATGCGCGCGGACGCCCCGAAACTTCGCAACGGTTGCGAACACGGGTCTTCGATCCATCACGCGGCAGGGATGCCAGCTTGATCGAGGCCTTGAACCGCTCTTCGATCGGAAGAGCCTGGTTCATGATGATCGCCTTCAACGCAGCCCGCTTAGCGGACTGGTTGGCGACCGTAGTACGGCGGCGCTTGTTCTTTTCAACTGCGCTTGTCTTCGCCATGTCAGGTTCCTTTTCTACGCTCGTCGTTACGGTTATTGACGGAACGGGAAGCTGAACTCTTTCAGAAGAGCCCGTGCTTCGTCGTCGGTCGTCGCCGTCGTGCAAACGATGATGTCCATGCCCCACATCTGATCAACCTTGTCGTAGTTGATCTCAGGGAACACAATGTGCTCCTTGATGCCCATGGCGAAGTTGCCACGGCCGTCAAAGCTTTTCGGGTTCAGGCCGCGGAAGTCGCGAACGCGCGGGAGCGCGATGTTCACGAGACGGTCCATGAACTCGTACATGCGGGCGCCGCGCAGGGTGACCTTGGCGCCGATCGGCATCTGTTCGCGGACCTTGAAGCCAGCGATAGAGTTGCGTGCGCGGGTGATGACCGGCTTCTGGCCGGCGATCGCTGCGAGGTCGGCGGCAGCTACCGTCGGCTTCTTCGAGTCGGCGGTCGCTTCGCCAACACCCATGTTGATCACGATCTTGTCGAGCTTCGGGATCATCATCTCGTTGGCGTAGGAGAACTGCTCCTGCAACGCCTTGCGGATGCGCTCGACATATTCCTTCTTGAGCCGTGGCTCGTATTTTGCCTCAGCCATCGATCACTTCTCCAGAACGCTTGGCCACACGGACCTTCTTGCCGTCAACAACCTTGAAACCGACGCGGGTCGGCTTGCCGTCCTTGTCGATGATTGCAACGTTAGACAGGTGGACCGGGGCTTCCTTGTTGATGATGCCGGCTTCCTGGGTCTGCGTCTGGCGCTGATGGCGCTTGACGACGTTGACGCCACGAACAACGGCACGATCTTCCTTCGGCATGACCTGGACAACTTCGCCGGTGCGGCCCTTGTCCTTGCCAGCGAGCATGACGACCTTGTCGCCCTTACGAATCTTCTGCATCGCTTCGCTCCTTACAGTACTTCGGGAGCCAGCGAGATGATCTTCATGTGGTTCTTGGCGCGAAGTTCGCGCGGAACCGGTCCGAAGATACGGGTGCCGATCGGCTCTTTTTTGTTGTCGATGAGGACTGCTGCGTTGGTGTCGAAGCGGATGACGGAGCCATCCGGACGACGGATGTCCTTGGCGGTACGAACGACAACCGCCTTCATCACGTCACCCTTCTTCACACGGCCGCGCGGGATCGCTTCCTTGATCGAAACGACGATGACGTCGCCGATCGAGGCATACTTGCGCTTCGAGCCGCCCAGCACCTTGATGCACATGACACGACGTGCGCCGGAATTATCCGCGACGTCGAGGTTTGTTTGCATCTGAATCATATCAGGTCGCCTTCTTGGTTTACCGGAATGGTTGGGCTAGCCCCCTACTCCGGCTTATGAAAATTTTCGCCGGCCGAGATGCCTTGACGGCAGCACAGACGCGGCAATAGCTGAATAGCGCGGGATCGATCGTGCCAGGGTGGTTTCCCGAAGGACCTTCCGTGCGCTCAAAGCAAAAGAACGCCCGGCTTTCGAGCGTTCTGACGCTGCTTCATACAGATATTTCGGCGAGACGCAAGGCCTCGCACAAAATTCTGTTACTGGCCCTGGGCGGAAATCACCGTCCAACGCTTGTCCTTGGAGATCGGCGCGCATTCCTCGATGGATACGGTATCGCCAATCTTGTACTGATTGTTCTCGTCGTGGGCCTTGTACTTCTTGGAACGACGAACGGTCTTCTGGAGCAGCGGGTGAGCGAAACGACGCTCGACGCGAACCACTACCGTCTTCTCGTTCTTGTCGCCAACGACGACGCCCTGCAGGATGCGCTTCGGCATATTTTTCTTCCTTTAGGCCTTAACTTCTGCCGCCTTCTGGCGGGCAATGGTTTTCACGCGGGCGATGTCCTTGCGGACTTCGTTGATGCGCGAGGACTTTTCGAGCTGGCCGGTCGCCTTCTGGAAGCGCAGGTTGAACTGCTCCTTCTTCAGCTTGGCAAGCTCGTCCTTGAGTTGGTCGGCGGTAAACCCGCGAACATCTGAGGCTTTCATGAGCTCAATCCCTTACTCTGCAATGCGCTGAACGAAGCGCGTCTTGACCGAGAGCTTGGCGGAGCCGAGGCGAAGAGCCTCACGGGCGATTTCTTCGCTGACACCGTCGATCTCGAACATCATACGGCCGGGCTTGACCTTGCATGCCCAGTATTCAACGGAGCCCTTACCCTTACCCATGCGGACTTCGGTCGGCTTTTTGGTCACCGGAACGTCCGGGAACACGCGGATCCATACACGGCCGGCGCGCTTCATATAACGCGTGATCGCGCGGCGGGCCGCCTCGATCTCGCGCGCGTTGACGCGGTTGGGTTCCTGAGCCTTCAGGCCGAATTCGCCGAATGCCAGGTCAGAACCGCCCTTAGCGACGCCCTTGATGCGGCCCTTGAACTGCTTGCGGTACTTGGTACGCTTTGGCTGCAACATTTTCTTATTCTCCGAACTTCTCTGCCACGCGCGCTATCAAGCGTTGTCGCGGCGACGGTCTCTGTCGCGGTCACGATCACGGCTTGCCGGACCCTGGGCGTCACCTTCCATCGCACGGCGCTCGGAAGCCATCGGATCGTGCTCAAGGATTTCGCCCTTGAAGATCCAGACCTTGATGCCGCAGATGCCGAATGCGGTTTCTGCTTCAGCCGTGCCGTAGTCGATGTCGGCGCGTAGCGTGTGCAGCGGCACACGACCTTCGCGGTACCATTCCGTACGGGCGATTTCAGCGCCGCCGAGACGACCGGCGCAGGTGATCTTGATGCCTTCGGCCCCAAGACGCATCGCGGACTGAACGGCGCGCTTCATGGCGCGACGGAAAGCCACGCGGCGCTCGAGCTGCTGGGCGATCGACTGAGCGACCAGCGTCGCATCGACTTCGGGCTTGCGCACTTCGACGATGTTGAGGTGCGTTTCCGAATTCGTCATCTCCGACAGCTTCTTGCGGAGCTTGTCGATGTCTGCGCCCTTGCGGCCGATGATCAGGCCCGGACGTGCCGAGTGGATCGTGACGCGGCACTTCTTGTGTGGACGCTCGATGACCACCTTGGAAATCCCGGCCTGCTTCAGTTCGCTCATGACGAACTTGCGCATCTTCAGGTCTTCGTGCAGCAACTGGCCGTACTCGGCATTGTCCGCAAACCAGCGGCTATCCCAGGTACGGTTGATGCCAAGACGGAAACCGATTGGATTGATTTTCTGACCCATTATGCGGCCTCCTCTACTGCCTGCACTTCACGAACGACGATCGTCAGGTGCGCGAAAGGCTTTTCGATGCGCGACGCGCGACCGCGGCCACGAGCGTGGAAACGCTTCATGACGATCGACTTGCCGACATAGGCCTCGGCGACGACAAGCGAGTCGACGTCGAGATCGTGGTTGTTCTCGGCATTGGCGATCGCAGATTCGAGCGTCTTCTTGACGGCACCTGCGATGCGCTTGCGGGAGAACTCCAGCTCAGCGAGTGCGCGCTCGACCTTCTTGCCGCGGATAGCCGCAGCAACCAGGTTGAGCTTCTGGGGGCTGACGCGGAGCGTGCGGGCGACTGCTTGCGCCTCGTTGTCCTTCAGCCGGCGTTCGGCTTTTGCCTTGCCCATTGTTACTTCCTCTTCGCCTTCTTGTCCGCGCCGTGACCGTAATAGGTGCGGGTCGGAGAGAATTCACCGAACTTGTGGCCGACCATGTCTTCATTGACACTGACCGGGATATGCTTGCTGCCGTTGTAGACGCCGAAGGTAAGACCGACGAACTGCGGCAGGATCGTGGAGCGACGGCTCCAGATCTTGATCACTTCTGCACGTCCGCCTTCACGAACCTTCTCAGCCTTCTTGAGAAGATAGCCGTCAACGAACGGACCTTTCCATACTGAACGAGCCATTGGAGACTTCCTCTCTTACTTCTTACGCTGATGACGCGAGCGCATGATCATTTTGTCGGTCGACTTGTTCGACCGGGTGCGCTTGCCCTTGGTCGGCTTGCCCCACGGAGTAACCGGGTGACGGCCACCAGAGGTGCGACCTTCACCACCGCCGTGCGGGTGGTCGACCGGGTTCATGACAACACCGCGGTTGTGCGGACGCTTGCCGCGCCAAACGGTACGACCGGCCTTGCCGTCGTTGATGTTGGCGTGGTCAGGGTTGGAGACGGCGCCGATCGAAGCAAGGCAGGAGCCATGAACGAGACGCTGTTCACCGGAGTTCAGGCGAAGGATCGCCATGCCCTGGTCACGGCCGACGAGCTGTGCGTAACCACCGGCGGAGCGAGCGATCTGACCACCCTTGCCCGGCTTCATTTCCACATTGTGGATGATGGAGCCGACCGGGATGAACTGCAGCGGCATGGTGTTACCGGGCTTGACGTCGACAGCCTTCTCGGAAGCGATGACCTTGTCGCCGGGAGCGAGGCGCTGAGGAGCGAGGATATAAGCCTTCTCGCCATCAGCATAGTTCACCAGCGCGATGAAAGCGGTGCGGTTCGGATCGTATTCGATACGCTCGACCGTGCCTTCGACCTCAAACTTGCGACGCTTGAAGTCGATCAGACGATACGTGCGCTTGTGACCGCCGCCGATGAAGCGGGCGGTGATGCGACCGAGGTTGTTACGACCGCCGCTCTTGGTCAGGCCTTCCGTCAGCGCCTTGACCGGCTTGCCCTTGTAGAGGGCCGAACGGTCGACGATGACCAGCTGGCGCTGGCTCGGGGTGATCGGATTGAATGTTTTCAATGCCATTTTCTTATACCTCAGAGACCGGTGGAGACGTCGATCGTCTGGCCTTCAGCCAGGGTCACAACAGCCTTCTTCACGTCCTTCTGCTTGCCGACGAAACCGCGGAACCGCTTGGTCTTGCCCTTGCGCAGCAGAGTGTTGACGGCCGTAACCTTGACGCCAAACAGCGCCTCGACAGCAGCCTTGATTTCCGGCTTCGTCGCCTGCTTGGCGACATTGAAAACAACCTGGTTGTTTTCGGATACCAGCGTGGACTTTTCGGTGATCGCCGGAGAGACGATCACATCGTAGTGGCGAAGATCGGTCACTTGAATCGCTCCTCTAGCGCTTCAACCGCAGCCTTGGAAAGCACGAGCTTGCCGCGGCGCAGGATGTCATAAACGTTGATGCCCTGGATCGGAAGAACATCGATGTTCGGGATGTTCTGAGCTGCGAGCTTGAAGTTGCCATCAAGTTCTGCGCCACCGATGAAGAGGGCGTTGGTCAGGCCGAGCGTCTCGAATACAGACGCGAGAGCCTTGGTCTTGGCTTCGGTGGCAACCAGGTTGTCGATGACGATGACGTCATCGGCCTTGATCTTGGCCGAAAGAGCGAGACGCAGGCCGAGTGCACGAACCTTCTTCGGAAGGTCATGCTCATGGCTGCGGACGACTGGGCCGTGAGCCTTGCCGCCGCCGCGGAACTGCGGAGCGCGAGCCGAATGGTGGCGGGCGCGGCCCGTACCCTTCTGCTTGTACATCTTGGCGCCGGTGCGCGAAATTTCAGCGCGGCCCTTTGCCTTGTGCGTGCCCTGCTGCTTCTTGGCAAGCTGCCAGCGGATGACGCGGGCGATAATGTCTTCGCGGGGCTCGAGGCCGAAAATCGCGTCCGAAAGGGAAACCTTCCCGGCGTCTTTTCCCTCGAGGGTTTTGACGTTAAATTCCATTGATCTGGCTCCCTTACTTCGCGGCCGACTTGACGGCGTCGCGCACGATGATCCAAGCACCCTTGGAACCAGGAACAGCACCCTTGATCAGGATCAGACCACGATCTTCGTCGGTCGAAACCACTTCCAGGTTCTGCGTCGTGACGCGCGTCTGGCCCATGTGACCAGCCATCTTCTTGTTCTTGAAAACCTTGCCCGGATCCTGGCGCGAGCCGGTCGAACCGTGCGAACGGTGCGAAACCGACACACCGTGCGTGGCGCGGAGACCACCGAAACCATGGCGCTTCATGGCGCCGGCAAAACCCTTACCGATCGTCGTGCCCGTCACGTCGACGAGCTGACCGGCTGCAAAGTGACCCGCCTTGATCTCAGTGCCGATCTCAAGCAGTTGGTCTTCCGACACACGGAATTCTGTGACCTTGGCCTTCGGCTCGACGTTGGCAATGGCAAAATTGCCGCGCATCGCCTTCGACGTGTTCTTCACCTTCGCCTGGCCGGCACCGAGCTGAACTGCGGTATAGCCATTCTTTTCGACAGTACGCGTAGCGACGACCTGGACGGCCTCCATGCGCAGTACCGTTACCGGGACATGCTCGCCGGCGTCGTTATAGACGCGGGTCATTCCCACCTTCTGTGCAATCACACCTGAACGCATCGGTTCAATCCTTCTCACTCAGCCCGAAGACCCGAGGTCTCAGAGCTTGATCTCAACATCGACACCGGCGGCGAGATCGAGCTTCATCAGCGCGTCTACCGTCTGCGGGGTCGGATCAACGATATCGAGAAGGCGCTTGTGCGTGCGCATCTCGAACTGTTCGCGGCTCTTCTTGTCGATGTGCGGGGACCGGTTGACCGTGAACTTCTCGATGCGGGTCGGAAGCGGAACGGGGCCCCGGACGCTTGCACCGGTGCGCTTAGCCGTCGATACGATCTCGCGCGTGGAGGCATCGAGAATCCGGTGATCGAACGCCTTCAGGCGGATGCGGATATTCTGGCCGTTCATTCGACTTTATCCTTGTGTCTGTTATCCGCGTGTCACCATTGAGGGACACGACTTACCTTCAGTTACGTTAGCGGGTCACCGGTTTCAAAGATCGAGAGGGACACCGAGGTCGGCGTCCCTATCCTTTCCTTGGGCCTGGTGGCCCAGCCGCTAGTTACTCGACGATCGAAGCAACGATACCGGCGCCGACGGTGCGGCCACCTTCGCGGATCGCGAAGCGCAGCTTTTCTTCCATCGCGATCGGAACGATCAGCTCGACCGATACCGTGACGTTGTCGCCCGGCATGACCATCTCCGTGCCTTCCGGCAGCGATACGATGCCCGTCACGTCGGTCGTGCGGAAGTAGAACTGCGGACGATAGTTGGTGAAGAACGGCGTATGACGGCCACCCTCTTCCTTCGTCAGGATGTAGGCTTCAGCCATGAACTTCTTGTGCGGCTTGACAGAGCCCGGCTTGCACAGAATCTGGCCACGCTCAACGCCGTCACGGGTGACGCCGCGGATCAGCGCGCCGATGTTGTCGCCAGCCTGGCCCTGGTCGAGCAGCTTGCGGAACATTTCAACGCCGGTCACCGTCGTCTTCGTCGTCGGGCGGATGCCGACGATCTCGACTTCTTCGCCAACCTTGACGATGCCACGCTCGACGCGGCCGGTCACAACCGTACCGCGGCCCGAGATCGAGAACACGTCTTCGATCGGCAGCAGGAACGGCAGGTTGATCGGACGCTCAGGCGTCGGGATGTAGGCGTCGACAGCGGCCATCAGTTCGCGGATCGAATCCTCGCCGATCTTCTTGTCCGAATCTTCAAGGGCGGCCAGCGCCGAACCCTTGACGATCGGGATGTCATCGCCCGGGAAGTCGTAGGACGACAGCAGTTCGCGAACTTCGAGCTCGACCAGTTCGAGAAGCTCGGCGTCGTCAACCTGGTCGACCTTGTTCAGGAACACCACGATGGCCGGAACGCCGACCTGACGGGCCAGCAGGATGTGTTCGCGCGTCTGCGGCATCGGGCCGTCAGCGGCCGAGCACACCAGGATCGCGCCGTCCATCTGGGCAGCACCGGTGATCATGTTCTTGACGTAGTCGGCGTGGCCGGGGCAGTCGACGTGTGCATAGTGGCGGGCCGGCGTCTCATACTCGACGTGTGCCGTCGAAATGGTGATGCCGCGGGCCTTTTCTTCCGGAGCAGCGTCGATCTGGTCGTACGCCTTGTACTCGCCGAAGTACTTCGTGATCGCTGCCGTCAGAGACGTCTTGCCGTGGTCAACGTGGCCAATCGTGCCAATGTTGACGTGCGGCTTGTTGCGCTCAAACTTACTCTTTCCCATTTTCGGGTCTCCATTTTGCTAGTCCCCGAAGGGATCTAATTCTTGTTATCGGTCAATTGGTATTCCGGTCACTTCTGACCGGAATACTTTGCCTGGATTTCTGTTGCGACGTTCGACGGGACCGGCGAGTAGTGATCGAAGGTCATCGTGTACTGAGCGCGGCCCTGGGACATGGAGCGCAGGTTGTCGACGTACTTGAACATGTTCGCGAGCGGAACGTTCGCGTTGATGACGACGGCGATACCACGGCTTTCCTGGCCCTGGATCTGACCGCGACGGGAGTTCAGGTCGCCGATGACGTCGCCGACATAATCTTCCGGGGTCACGACTTCGACCTTCATCATTGGCTCGAGCAGCTGAGCGCCGGCCTTCTTGGCTGCTTCACGGAAGCAGGCACGCGATGCGATTTCGAAAGCGAGAACCGAAGAGTCGACGTCGTGGAAGGCACCATCGATGAGGGTCGCCTTGACGCCGAGCATCGGGAAGCCAGCGAGCGGACCCGAAGACAGAACACTTTCGATGCCCTTCTGGACGCCCGGGATGTATTCCTTCGGAACGGAGCCGCCGACGATCTTCGATTCGAACTTGAATTCCTCGCCGTCCGGGTTCGGTTCGAAGACGATTTTGACGCGCGCGAACTGGCCGGTACCACCGGACTGCTTCTTGTGCGTGTAGTCTTCTTCGTGCGTTCTGGTGATGGTTTCGCGGTAGGCAACCTGCGGCGCACCGACGGTTGCTTCGACCTTGAATTCACGACGCATGCGGTCGACGATGATGTCGAGATGCAGTTCGCCCATGCCGGCGATGATGGTCTGGCCGGATTCCTGGTCGGTCTTGACGCGGAAGGACGGATCCTCAGCAGCCAGGCGGTTGAGCGCGAGGCCCATCTTTTCCTGGTCGCCCTTGGTCTTCGGCTCGATGGCGATCTGGATGACCGGCTCGGGGAATTCCATGCGCTCGAGGATAACCGGCTTCAGCGGATCACAGAGCGTGTCGCCCGTCGTGGTTTCCTTGAGGCCGGCGAGAGCAACGATGTCACCTGCGAAGGCTTCTTCGATGTCTTCACGCGAGTTGGAGTGCATCTGCAACATACGGCCGACGCGCTCGCGCTTGTCCTTGACCGTGTTGATGACCGACGTGCCCTTTTCGAGCTTGCCGGAGTAGATGCGGGCGAAAGTCAGCGAACCGACGAAGGGGTCGTTCATGATCTTGAAGGCGAGCATGGAAAGCGGCTCGCTGTCGTCGGCGTGACGTTCGATTTCAGCTTCAGTCTTGAAGTCGATGCCCTTGATCGCCGGGATGTCCATCGGCGACGGCAGGTAGTCGACGACGGCGTCGAGCAGCGGCTGCACACCCTTGTTCTTGAAGGCGGTGCCGCAGAACATCGGGTGGAACTTGACGTCGATCGTGCCGCGGCGAACGAGTTCGCGGATCTTCTCGTTGTCGGGCAGAATGCCCTCAAGATAGGCTTCCGTCGCGGCTTCGTCGATGTCGACGACCGTCTCGATCAGCTTTTCGCGATACTCTTCAGCCTTGGCCTTCATGTCGTCGGGGATCTCGACGACATCCCACTGGGCGCCGAGCGACTCGTCGCGCCAGATGAGAGCGTTCATCTCGATCAGATCGATGACGCCCTTGAATTCGGTTTCCGCACCGATCGGCAACTGCATGACGACAGCCGTTGCGCCGAGACGGGTCTTGATCATCTCGACGGAGCGATAGAAGTCCGCGCCGGTCTTGTCCATCTTGTTGCAGAAGATCATCCGCGGGACGTTGTACTTCTCGGCCTGGCGCCAGACGGTTTCCGTCTGCGGTTCAACACCGGCATTGGCGTCGAGCAGCGCGATGGCGCCGTCGAGAACGCGCAGCGAACGCTCGACTTCGATGGTGAAGTCGACGTGGCCGGGGGTGTCGATGATGTTGAAGCGACGCGTCTTGCCGTCACGGCCCTTCCAGTAGGTCGTGGTGGCAGCGGAGGTGATCGTGATGCCACGCTCCTGCTCCTGCTCCATCCAGTCCATGGTGGCTGCGCCGTCGTGGACTTCGCCGATCTTGTGCGACTTGCCGGTGTAATAAAGGATACGCTCGGTGGTCGTGGTCTTGCCGGCGTCGATATGCGCCATGATACCGAAATTGCGGTAGTCTTCGATTTTATATTCGCGAGCCATTATGGACTGCCTTTCGATACCGTTCGGAATTACCAGCGATAGTGCGAGAACGCGCGGTTGGCGTCAGCCATCTTGTGCGTGTCTTCGCGCTTCTTGACGGCGGAGCCGCGGTTGTTGGACGCATCGAGCAGTTCGCCGGAAAGGCGGTCAACCATAGTCGTTTCATTGCGCTTGCGGGCAGCAGCGATCAGCCAGCGAATGGCGAGAGCCTGGCGGCGCTCCGGACGAACATCGACCGGGACCTGATAGGTCGCACCGCCGACGCGGCGCGAGCGGACTTCAACGTGCGGGGCAATGTTGTCGAGTGCAGAATGGAAAACCGTGAGCGGCTCCTGCTTGGACTTGCCCTGGACGACGTCGAACGCGCCGTAGACAATGTTTTCAGCAACGGACTTCTTGCCGTCGAGCATGATGGCATTCATGAACTTGGTGACGACGAGATCACCGAACTTCGGGTCCGGATTGATCTCGCGCTTTTCTGCTTTATGACGTCTGGACATAATTTTCGTCTCTTCAACCGTTAAGGCGCTTCATCACGCGGAGGACCTCGCGCAGCGCCGAATTACTCAAAACCGAATTACTTCGGACGCTTCGCGCCGTACTTGGAGCGGCGCTGCTTGCGGTTCTTGACACCTTGGGTATCGAGAACGCCGCGAATGATGTGATAACGGACACCCGGAAGGTCCTTGACGCGGCCGCCGCGGATCATGACGACGGAGTGTTCCTGAAGGTTGTGACCTTCGCCGGGGATGTAACCAATGACTTCGAAGCCGTTGGTCAGGCGGATCTTTGCGACCTTACGCAGAGCCGAGTTCGGCTTCTTCGGCGTCGTCGTATAGACGCGCGTGCAAACGCCGCGCTTCTGCGGGTTCTCCTGGAGTGCGGGAACCTTGTTACGCTTTACGTTCGCCTGGCGAGGCTTGCGGATCAGCTGGTTTACGGTAGGCATTCAACCATCCCTTACGTTTTATCTCAGTACCCTTGCGGGCTTGAACTCGCGCCGTCTCCGGCAGTGACGCACGCTTTCCGTCAATGCGCAAAATATGGCCCGATCCGCTTCCGCAGATGGACCACAAGGAGCAGAGGACGCATATAATTTGCGTCGTGCGTGCAGCATCATGACTTCAACGTGCGTTTAGAACCTTGTTTGAGGTGAACTTCAGGGCGCGTCGCCCCGAACAGCCAAGCCTCACATGGGATCTGATGGCCGGGGTACTACTGGTTTCCACCGATCTCGTCAAGGCCGGTTAAGAAATAAACTCGCCGTATCGCCTTGATCTGCGGGCCTAAGGCCCTGTTTCCAGGCTTCTAGACGAAATCAGGCCCGAGCACCAAGATAAAAACTTGGGCATTGCAGCAAAAGCAGTTAAGGAATCAGCAATTGCGGCGTGCGGCCCTCACAGCAGGATTCGAGCGACCGAATCGTCAAAGAGCCGAAGGACAGGCGATGATTACGACACCTGACAACGACAATAATTTCGACGGGCCGATGATCTTCATCATCATCGGCAAAGGCTACGAGTCCGACGGCAGCGAAGGCATCGACCTGCACATCATGTTGAAGGCGCCCGACGACGACACTGCCGTACGCGAGGCCTTGAACGCCCTTGCCGAGGAAGGCTTCATAGAGGCCGATCTCGACCAGATCGGCATGCTGACCGAGGTGCCGGCCGAAGAGCCGCACGCCTCCGCCTATCAGGGTGCCGTCGATGGCGAGGTCGCGATCATCCGGTTCAACTGAAGGGAGCCGCCGCTTGCGCTGCGGGTCGCCAAAGGCAGCATAAGCGGAAGCAGCGCCTTCCCTCACCCCGACCAACCAAAGCCGACTAAAAACGAAAACCGCCCGGATCGCTCCGGGCGGTTTTTCAATTCGCGTGCCACCAAAGTGGCGGCTTCCGCTGCGGATTATTCCGCAGCCGGAGCCTTTTCGGCCATGTCCTGCAGCATCGGCGTGGCAACGGCTGCGCCGCTGCCCTTGCGGCGCTCTTCGAGGATCATCTCGTCGCGCGACGTGGCGATGCGACGGATCTGGGTCATGGTGCCGCCGGTGCCGGCCGGGATAAGGCGGCCGACAATGACGTTTTCCTTCAGACCCTGCAGGCCGTCGGTCTTGCCGGCGATTGCCGCTTCCGTCAGCACCTTGGTCGTTTCCTGGAAGGACGCGGCCGAGATGAAGGACGGGGTCTGCAGCGACGCCTTGGTGATGCCGAGAAGAACCGGATCGCCGTAGGCAGGCTTCTTGCCCTGCTCGATCAGATGATCGTTGACGTCTTCGAGCTCGATCCGGTCGACATTGTCGCCGACGATATAGGTCGAGTCGCCTGCATCGGTGATTTCCACCTTCTGCAGCATCTGACGGACAATCACCTCGATGTGCTTGTCGTTGATGACAACGCCCTGCAGGCGGTAGACTTCCTGGATCTCGTTGACGAGGTAGGAGGCCAGAGCCTCCACGCCCTTGATCGCCAGGATGTCGTGCGGAGCCGGGTTACCGTCGAGGATGTAGTCACCCTTTTCGATATAGTCGCCTTCCTGAAGGTGGAAGGGCTTGCCCTTCGGGATCAGGTATTCGACAGGCTCGACACCGTCTTCCGCCGGTTCGATGATAACGCGACGCTTGTTCTTGTAGTCGCGGCCGAGGCGGATCGTACCATCGATCTCTGCGATGATGGCGTGGTCCTTCGGACGGCGGGCTTCGAAGAGCTCGGCAACACGTGGCAGACCGCCGGTGATGTCCTTGGTCTTGGCGCTTTCAAGCGGCGAACGCGCGAGGACGTCACCCTGAGAGACCTTGGTGCCCGAATCGACCGACAAGATGGCGTCGACCGAGAGGAAGAAGCGGGCGTCACCACCACGCGACAGCTTCATGATGTTGCCGCTGGCGTCCTTGATGACGATCGCCGGCTTGAGGTCCGAACCGCGCGGGGTCGAACGCCAGTCGATGACCTGACGCTTGGTGATGCCGGTCGACTCGTCGGTGGCTTCCAGAACGGAGAGACCGTCGACCAGGTCTTCGAACTGAACGGTACCAGCCACTTCGGTCATCATCGGACGGGTGTAAGGGTCCCACTCTGCCAGACGCTGGCCGCGCTTGACCTTGTCACCTTCGTCGACATGCAGTTTCGAACCGTAAGCCACACGCTGCGAAGACCGCTCGACGCCACGCTCGTCCAGGATCTGGACGGTCATGTTGCGGCCCATGGCAACGAGGTTGCCATCGGAGTTGCGCAGGATGTTGCGGTTCTTGATCTGCACCGTACCTTCGTACGAAGCTTCGAGGAACGACTGGTCGACCACGGTTGCCGTACCACCAAGGTGGAAGGTACGCATGGTGAGCTGGGTGCCCGGTTCACCGATCGACTGAGCAGCGATGACGCCGACGGCTTCGCCCATGTTGACAGGCGTACCACGCGCGAGGTCGCGGCCGTAGCAGACTGCGCAGACGCCGGTCTGGATTTCGCAGGTCAGCGCCGAGCGGATGCGGATCGACTGGATACCGGCCTTCTCGATTTCGACGACATCGGGCTCGAGGATCATCCTGCCGGCATCGACGATGCGCTCACCCGTGATCGGATGATCGATGTCATCAAGCGCCGTGCGGCCGAGGATGCGGACGCCGATCGAAGCAACCACCTGGCCGGCATCGACGATGGCGGTCATGGTGAGGCCCGTCTGCGTTCCGCAATCGACGTGCGTGACGATGCAATCCTGCGCGACGTCGACGAGACGACGGGTCAGGTAGCCGGAGTTGGCGGTCTTCAGGGCGGTGTCTGCAAGACCCTTGCGGGCGCCGTGGGTCGAGTTGAAGTACTCGTTGACGGTCAGGCCTTCCTTGAAGTTCGAGATGATCGGCGTCTCGATGATTTCACCCGACGGCTTGGCCATGAGGCCGCGCATGCCGCCCAGCTGGCGCATCTGGTTCGGAGAACCGCGGGCACCGGAATGGCTCATCATGTAGATCGAATTCATCGGCTTCTGGCGACCGGTGCTCTCATCGAATTCGACCGCCTTAATGCGGGCCATCATCTCTTCGGCGACCTTTTCGGTGGCCTTGCCCCAGGCGTCGACAACCTTGTTGTACTTTTCGCCCTGCGTGATCAGGCCGTCATTGTACTGCTGCTCGTATTCCTTCACCAGGCTTTCGGTGTCGGCAACGATCTTGGCCTTGGCATCCGGAATGACCATGTCGTCCTTGCCGAACGAAATGCCGGCGCGGCAGGCATGGGAAAAGCCGAGCTGCATGATGCGGTCGCAGAAGATGACCGTGTCCTTCTGGCCGCAGTGGCGGTAGACCGTGTCGATCATCTTGGAGATGTTCTTCTTGGTCATTTCCTGGTTGCAGATGTCGAAGAGCACCTTGCCGTTTTTCGGCAGAAGTTCGCCGATGAGCAGTCGGCCAGGCGTCGTCTCATAGATCTTCGAGTAGGGCTTGCCATCCTCGTCGATCGACTTGAACCGGCCGCGGATCTTGGTGTGCAGCGTCACGACCTTGGTTTCGAGGGCGTGATGCAGTTCGCCGAGATCGGAGAAGGCCATGCCTTCGCCAGGCTCGTTCTGGTTCAGGATCGACAGGTAGTAGAGGCCGAGAACCATGTCCTGCGAGGGAACGATGATCGGCGCGCCGTTGGCCGGATGCAGGATGTTGTTGGTCGACATCATCAGCACGCGGGCTTCGAGCTGGGCTTCGAGCGACAGCGGCACGTGAACGGCCATCTGGTCACCGTCGAAGTCGGCGTTGAAGGCCGTGCAGACGAGCGGATGCAGCTGGATCGCCTTGCCTTCGACCAGGGTAGGTTCGAAAGCCTGGATGCCCAAGCGGTGCAGCGTCGGTGCGCGGTTCAGCAAAACCGGATGCTCGCGGATGACCTCGTCGAGGATATCCCAGACTTCCGGCTTTTCCTTTTCGACCAGCTTCTTGGCCTGCTTGACGGTCGAGGAGTAACCCTTGGCATCGAGGCGGGCATAGATGAACGGCTTGAAGAGTTCGAGCGCCATCTTCTTCGGCAGGCCGCACTGGTGCAGCTTCAGTTCCGGACCGGTGACGATGACCGAACGGCCGGAATAGTCGACGCGCTTGCCGAGCAGGTTCTGGCGGAAGCGGCCCTGCTTGCCCTTCAGCATGTCGGAGAGCGACTTCAGCGGACGCTTGTTGGCGCCGGTGATGACGCGGCCGCGACGGCCGTTGTCGAACAGCGCGTCAACCGATTCCTGCAGCATACGCTTTTCGTTGCGGATGATGATGCCAGGCGCACGAAGCTCGATCAGACGCTTCAGACGGTTGTTGCGGTTGATGACGCGGCGGTAGAGGTCGTTCAGATCCGAGGTGGCGAAACGGCCACCGTCGAGCGGAACCAGCGGACGCAGATCCGGCGGAATGACCGGAACGACCTTCATGATCATCCATTCCGGACGGTTGCCCGATTCCATGAAGTTCTCGACGATCTTCAGGCGCTTCATCAGCTTCTTCTGCTTGAGATCCGACGTGGTCTCGGCAAGCTCAGCGCGCAGATCGCCAGCGATCTTTTCGAGGTTCATCGAGGCCAGCATCTCGTAGATCGCCTCAGCGCCGATCATCGCGGTGAACTGGTCTTCGCCGTATTCGTCAACGGCAAGCATGTACTCTTCTTCCGAGAGGAGCTGGTGCTCCTTGAGGGCTGTCAGGCCCGGCTCGGTGACGATGTAGTTTTCGAAATAGAGGACACGCTCGACATCCTTCAGCGTCATGTCGAGCAGCGTCGAAATGCGTGATGGCAGCGACTTCAGGAACCAGATGTGGGCAACGGGAGCGGCGAGCTCGATATGGCCCATGCGCTCACGGCGAACGCGCGACAGCGTAACTTCGACGCCGCACTTTTCGCAGATGATGCCCTTGTACTTCATGCGCTTGTACTTGCCGCACAGGCATTCGTAGTCCTTGATCGGCCCGAAGATGCGCGCGCAGAAGAGACCGTCGCGTTCCGGCTTGAACGTACGGTAGTTGATGGTTTCCGGCTTCTTGATCTCACCGTAAGACCAGGAGAGGATCTTCTCCGGAGATGCGATCGAAATCCGAATCGAATCGAAATTCTGTGCAGGCACCTGCGGATTGAAAAGATTCATGACCTCTTGGTTCATGCCTGTCTCCTTCATGGGCTGAGAGCCCTCAAAATGCGATGGTCGGCGGCAATTTCCCGGGAGCCGCCTCCCTCGCTTAAACGAGAATAACCGCAAGATGCGGCGAAACTTCCCTTCCGGGCCGACACGGATACGGCGCCCGGTGGGACCGGCGTGCGCCGCGTTGGCAGCGCACGCCCTATCAGGTGCTTACTCGGCCGCATCGGGCAGCTGGGCTGCCTGCGCCTCATCAAGCTTGGTGTTTTCGAGCTCGACACTAAGGCCCAGCGAACGCATTTCCTTGACGAGAACGTTGAAGCTTTCCGGAATACCGGCTTCGAACGTGTCGTCTCCGCGGACGATGGCTTCGTAGACCTTGGTGCGGCCGGCGACGTCGTCCGACTTCACCGTCAGCATTTCCTGCAGCGTGTAGGCCGCGCCATAGGCTTCGAGTGCCCAGACTTCCATTTCGCCGAAGCGCTGACCGCCGAACTGCGCCTTGCCGCCCAGCGGCTGCTGGGTAACGAGCGAGTATGGACCGATCGAGCGGGCATGGATCTTGTCGTCGACCAAGTGGTTGAGCTTCAGCATGTAGATGTAGCCCACGGTCACCTGGCGGTCGAACTGCTCACCGGTACGGCCGTCATAAAGCGTCGACTGGCCGCTGTCCTTGAGACCTGCCAGACGCAGCATGTCGTTGACGTCGGCTTCGTTCGCACCGTCGAAAACAGGCGTCGCAATCGAAACGCCGCGCTTCCACTGATCGGCAAGACGCAGAACCGAGTCGTCGTCGAAATCCTGGACCTGTTCGGCCTTCGGACCGTCACCGACGACATCGCCGATGGTCTTGCGCAGCGGCTCGATGTTGCCATTGGCCTTGTATGCGTCGATCAGTTCGCCGATCTGGCGACCCATGCCGGCGCAAGCCCAACCCAGGTGGGTTTCGAGGATCTGGCCGACGTTCATGCGCGAGGGCACGCCGAGCGGGTTCAGAACGACGTCGACATGCGTGCCGTCCTCGAGAAACGGCATGTCTTCGACAGGCACGATGCGCGAGACGACGCCCTTGTTGCCGTGACGGCCAGCCATCTTGTCGCCCGGCTGGATCTTGCGCTTCACGGCGACAAAGACCTTGACCATCTTCATGACGCCAGGAGGCATTTCATCGCCGCGCTGGACCTTTTCGACCTTATCCATGAAGCGCTGTTCAAGGCGCGACTTGGATTCGTCGTACTGGCCACGGAGTGCTTCGAGCTCGCTCTGGACCTTTTCGTCCTCGACCGCGAACATCCACCACTGCGAGCGGGGATATTCGGAAACGACGGCGTTGGAAAGCTCGGCGCCCTTCTTGAAACCCTTCGGGCCGGCGATGGAAGCCTGGCCGCGCAGCATTTCGATCAGACGGCCGTAGACGTTACGGTCGAGGATCGCCTGCTCGTCGTCGCGGTCCTTTGCAAGACGCTCGATCTCTTCGCGCTCGATCGCCATCGCGCGCTCGTCCTTCTCGACGCCATGGCGGTTGAAGACGCGCACTTCGACGATCGTGCCGTAGGTGCCAGGCGGCATGCGCATGGAGGTATCGCGCACGTCGGAGGCCTTTTCGCCGAAGATGGCGCGCAGAAGCTTTTCTTCCGGCGTCATCGGGCTTTCGCCCTTCGGCGTGATCTTGCCGACCAGGATATCGCCCGGCTGAACTTCAGCGCCGATATAGACGATGCCGGCTTCGTCGAGGTTCTTCAGAGCTTCTTCCGAAACGTTCGGAATATCGCGGGTGATTTCCTCAGGACCAAGCTTGGTGTCGCGCGCCATCACCTCGAATTCCTCGATGTGAATGGAGGTGAACACGTCGTCGGCAACAATGCGCTCGGAGAGCAGGATCGAGTCTTCGTAGTTGTATCCGTTCCAGGGCATGAACGCGACGAGCGCGTTGCGGCCGAGCGCCAGGTCGCCGAGATCGGTCGACGGACCGTCGGCAAGAATGTCGCCGCGGTTGACCTCGTCACCAACGGTGACCAGCGGACGCTGGTTGACGCAGGTGTTCTGGTTCGAACGCTGGAACTTCTGCAGCCGGTAGATATCGACGCCGGACTTGCCGGCTTCGAGGTCTTCCGTGGCGCGGATAACGATACGCGTCGCGTCGACCTGGTCGACCACGCCGCCGCGGCGGGCGCCGATAGCAGCGCCTGAGTCACGGGCAACGACCGGCTCCATGCCCGTACCGACGAACGGAGCTTCGGCACGCAGCAGCGGCACTGCCTGACGCTGCATGTTCGAGCCCATGAGCGCGCGGTTGGCGTCGTCGTTTTCCAGGAACGGGATGAGCGCGGCTGCGACCGAAACCACCTGCTTCGGCGAAACGTCCATCAGGTTCATGCTGTCGCGGGGCGCGAGCATGACTTCGCCGGCATGACGGCAGACGACGAACTCGTCGACGAAGGAACCATCAGGGTTCATTTCAGCGTTGGCCTGGGCGACGTAGTACTTCGCCTCTTCCATGGCGGAGAGGTAGAGCACGTCGCTCGTCACCCTGCCTTCGACGATGCGGCGGTACGGGCTTTCGATGAAGCCGTATTTGTTGACGCGGGCAAAGGTCGCAAGCGAGTTGATCAGACCGATGTTCGGGCCTTCCGGCGTTTCGATCGGGCAAATGCGGCCGTAGTGGGTCGGATGCACGTCGCGGACTTCGAAGCCGGCGCGCTCGCGGGTCAGACCGCCCGGACCAAGGGCCGAAAGACGGCGCTTGTGGGTGATTTCCGAGAGCGGATTGACCTGGTCCATGAACTGCGAGAGCTGCGAGGAACCGAAGAATTCGCGGACGGCGGCAGCAGCCGGCTTGGCGTTGATCAGATCCTGCGGCATCACCGTGTCGATCTCGATCGAGGACATGCGTTCCTTGATCGCGCGCTCCATGCGCAGCAGGCCGAGACGGTACTGGTTTTCCATCAGCTCGCCGACCGAGCGGACGCGGCGGTTGCCAAGGTTGTCGATGTCGTCGATCTCGCCCCTGCCGTCGCGCAATTCGACCAGCATCCTGACCACGGCCAAGATGTCGTCCTTGCGCAGGATGCGGACGGTGTCTTCGACGGTCAGGTCGAGACGCATGTTCATCTTGACGCGGCCGACGGCGGAGAGGTCGTAACGCTCCGCATCGAAGAACAGCGAGTTGAACATGGCTTCGGCCGATTCCATGGTCGGCGGCTCACCCGGACGCATGACGCGGTAGATGTCGAACAGAGCGTCCTGACGGTTCTCGTTCTTGTCGGCGGTCAGCGTGTTGCGGATATAGGCGCCGACATTGATGTGGTCGATGCCGAGAACCGGGATCTCGTCGAAGCCGTTCGCCAGGATGATGCCGAGCGTCTTCTCGTCGATTTCATCGCCGGCTTCGAGGTAGATTTCACCGGTGGAGTAGTTGACGATGTCGCCGGCAAGGTAGTTGCCGTAAAGATCGTCGTCGCCGGCCTTCAGCGCCTTCAGACCCTTATCGGAAAGCTGGCGCAGCAGGCGCGGGGTCAGCTTCTTGCCGGCTTCCACGACGACTTCGCCGGTGTCGGCGTCGACCATCTCGGTGATCGCCTTGGCACCCTTCAGCGTTTCCGGCTTGAAGGGAATGCGCCAGCCTTTGCCGTCGCGTTTGTAGAGCGACTTCGTGTAGAAGGTGTCGAGGATTTCCTCGCCGTCCATGCCAAGCGCCATCAGCAGCGACGTGACCGGAATCTTGCGGCGACGGTCGATACGGGCGTAAACGATATCCTTGGCGTCGAATTCGATATCGAGCCAGGAACCGCGATAGGGGATAACGCGGGCAGCAAAGAGCAGCTTGCCAGAAGAATGGCTCTTGCCCTTGTCGTGGTCGAAGAAGACGCCCGGCGAACGGTGCATCTGGGAAACGATCACGCGCTCGGTGCCGTTGACGATGAACGTGCCGTTATTGGTCATGAGCGGCATGTCGCCCATGTAAACGGACTGTTCCTTGATGTCCTTGATCGACTTCGCGCCCGTATCCTCGTCGATATCGAACACGATGAGGCGCAGCGTCACCTTCAGCGGCGCAGCATAGGTCAGATCGCGCTGACGGCATTCGTCAACGTCGAACTTCGGCGGTTCGAATTCGTAGGACACGAATTCCAGCATGGAGGCGCCGGAGAAATCGGTGATCGGGAAAACCGACTTGAAAACGGCCTGAAGACCCTCGTCGGGCCGGCCGCCTTTCGGCTCTTCAACCATCAAAAACTGGTCGTAGGACGCCTTCTGAACCTCGATGAGGTTCGGCATTTCTGCGACTTCGGGGATCTTACCAAAAAACTTGCGTACGCGCCTACGACCGTTGAACGAAAGGGTCTGAGCCATCGTCGCTCCTTCAAAATCTTGCACCCGGGCCTGCAACGGACGGGAACCGATGGCCAGTCGATCCCGTCAATCAATGAGTAATCCAATCTCGTCCGACACCCGAAAACGCTCAGCTCGGATTGCTGTGCTGCCCTCTGTGCGAGACTATCCTTTTGAAGAACCCATTACCCAAAAGCCGGTTTGACGCGGCTTTTGGGTAATTCGTTCAGAAAAACGGCAAATGGGAGGCAGCAGAGACTGCCTCCCAAAAGCAATTCAAGATTACTTGACGTCGGCCTTGGCGCCAGCATCTTCAAGCTTCTTCTTGATGTCAGCGGCTTCAGCCTTGTTGACGCCTTCCTTGACAGCCTTCGGAGCGCCTTCGACGAGGTCCTTGGCTTCCTTGAGGCCGAGACCGGTGATGGCGCGGACTTCCTTGATGACGTTGATCTTGTTGGCGCCGACATCCGTGAGGATGACGTCGAACTCGGTCTTTTCTTCTTCAACGACAGCAGCAGCAGCACCGCCGCCAGCAGCAGCTACAGCTACCGGAGCAGCAGCGGAAACGCCCCACTTTTCTTCAAGAAGCTTCGACAGTTCTGCGGCTTCCAGAACGGTCAGCGCGGAGAGGTCGTCAACGATCTTTGCGAGATCAGTCATTTTACTAGTTCCTTTTGTTCGGTTCGAACCGGTTGATTATAAACAGCGAAAAACCGCCTTAAGCGGCTTCGTCCTTCTTGGCGTAGGCCGCGAACACGCGGGCAAGCTGGCTTGCCGGTGCTGCAACAACTCCAGCGATGCGGGTAGCCGGTGTCTGGATCATGCCCAGCAGCTTCGCACGCAGCTCATCGAGCGAAGGCAGGGTCGCAAGCGACTTGACTGCATCGGCGTTGAGCGTGGTTGTTCCCATGGAACCACCCAGAACAATGATTTTGTCATTGGTCTTGGCGAAATCCATGACGACCTTCGGAGCGGTGATCGGATCGGTGCTGTATGCAATCAGCGTCTGACCCTTGAAGAGATTGGTAATCCCTTCCGCTTCCGTACCCTGAAGGGCAATTTTGGCCAGGCGGTTCTTCGCGACTTTGACGGTACCGCCAGCTGCACGCATCTTCGAACGAAAATCGTTCATCTGCGCGACTGTGGCACCAGCATAGTGGGCCACGACAACTGAGCCCGAAGCCTTGAAGACTTCACTCAGTTCCGTGACGAATTCGCGTTTTTCCGCTCTTTCCACTGCCTATCTCCAGTTGGCGGGACCGAGAATGGGCCCGCCGGGTTGCCTTTGCCTCCTGGGATCATGCGAGATCCCAAGCGACGCTTGAGGATCCTGTCCCCCCGCGCTCTCGCGCCAATCAAGGCTAAAGAGGCACAAGGCATCCAAGGCTCGAACCGATTTCCTAGAAGCGAACTTCATGCAATTCGGGTCTTACCCGTCTCATGCAGGCAAAGTGATTAAGGGAAAACCACCTGCAATCTCGGACAGGATTCCGGATTTCTCCGGAATATTCCGGCCCCTTGCGAGGCCGGAAATTCAGTCGCCGGACATAAAGCCCGGCAATAATTTACGCAGTCGGGCTTGCGGTGACCGAGCCGACTTCGATCTTGACGCCGGGGCCCATGGTCGAAGAAATCGCCACGCGCTTGACGTAGTTGCCCTTGGCGCCAGCCGGCTTCGCCTTGATGACGGCGTCGGCAAAAGCGCGGATGTTTTCTTCCAGAGCCTTGGCGTCGAAAGAGGCCTTGCCGATGCCGGCATGGACGATGCCAGCCTTCTCGACGCGGAACTCGACAGCGCCGCCCTTGGAAGCCTTGACGGCTCCGGCGACATCCATGGTGACGGTGCCGACCTTCGGGTTCGGCATCATGCCCCGCGGGCCGAGAACCTTACCGAGACGACCGACGAGCGGCATCATGTCGGGGGTGGCGATGCAGCGATCGAATTCGATCTTGCCGCCCTGGACGATTTCGACGAGCTCTTCAGCGCCGACGATATCGGCACCGGCAGCCTTGGCTTCATCAGCCTTGACGCCACGAGCGAAGACGGCAACGCGAACCGTACGGCCGGTGCCGTTTGGCAGGTTGACGACGCCGCGAACCATCTGGTCCGCATGGCGCGGGTCGACGCCGAGGTTCATCGAGACTTCGATGGTTTCGTCGAACTTGGCGACAGCCCGTTCCTTGACCATGCCGATGGCCAGGGTCAGAGCGTAGAGCTTGGTGGGATCAACACCTTCGTTGATCTTCTGCGTGCGCTTACCAGCCATGATCTTAACCCACCACTTCCAGGCCCATGGCGCGGGCAGAGCCCTCGATCATCGCCATTGCACCTTCGATATCCGCTGCGTTCAGATCCTTCATCTTGGCTTCTGCGATCGACTTGATCTGAGCCTTTGTGAGGGAGCCGGCCTTGGCGCCCTTGCCGGGCGTCTTGGAACCGGAGGTGATCTTCGCTTCCTTCTTCAGCCAGTAGCTGACCGGAGGCTGCTTCATCGCGAAGGTGAAGGACTTATCCTGGTAATAGGTGATGACGACCGGGATCGGCATACCCTTTTCCATTTCCTGCGTGGCGGCATTGAACGCCTTGCAGAATTCCATAATGTTAATGCCACGCTGACCAAGCGCCGGACCAATCGGCGGGGACGGGTTTGCCGATCCTGCCTTGACCTGAAGCTTGAGCTGGCCTGCAACTTTCTTAGCCATATCTCTCTGCCTTTCATGAACGGCCGGTCGCCCGGCCCGTGATGCCGGATCTCTCCGGCGGCTGCGGTTGCGTGGTGCGGATCATCAGGGTCCGGCTAAGACCCCCTCACCTTCCACGCGGATGCGGACTAGTCCGCAGGAAACAGGCCGCAAGGCCAGCTTCCAAGCTCTTGCAATCAGACCTTCTCGACCTGAGCGTATTCGAGTTCGACCGGCGTTGCGCGGCCGAAGATCGACACCTCAACCTTCAGGCGCGAACGCTCTTCGTCGACGTCCTGAACCGTGCCGTTGAACGAAGCGAACGGGCCGTCGGAAACACGAACCTGCTCGCCGATCTCGAAGGTAATCGAGGCCTTCGGCCGCTCGACACCTTCCTGGACCTGACCGAGAATGCGCTCGGCTTCATAATCCGGAATCGGAACTGGCTTATTGTCGGAGCCGAGGAAACCTGTAACCTTCGGCGTATTCTTGATCAGGTGATAGGCTTCATCGGTCAGATTGGCACGAACCATGACGTAGCCCGGGAAAAACTTGCGCTCGCTGTCGACCTTGCGGCCGCGACGCACTTCCACCACCTTCTCGGTCGGCACGAGGATCTTCTCGAACAGGTGCTCAAGCCCCTTCTGGCGAGCCTTGTTCTCGATGTCCTCAGCGACCTTCTTTTCAAAATTGGAATATGCGTGGACGATGTACCAACGTGCCGCCATTTTCATCTCCACCCGTATCAGTTGCCGGTATTCAGCACGAAGCTCAGAACCCAGCCGATCAGCTGGTCAGCGGCAAAGAAAAAAAGCGCGGCGAAAACTACCATCACAAGCACCATAACCGTCGAGATCATCGTCTCGCGGCGCGACGGCCATGTAACTTTGGACGTCTCGGAGCGAACCTGCTGCAGAAACGCAAACGGATTGGATTTGGATGCCATCGACTGCCCACGCAATTACGGCGCGTAAAGCTGAAACCATCAGCCCCACGCACCGCGTGTCTGTTGAACCCTAAATAAACACCGATTTCCGAATACACAAGAGGGAAACCGAAGTTTAACGAAATTAGTTACCGCCAATCAATCCCCGGCCGGAATGCCGCGAGCATGTCCGCGCTGTCCCGCTTCGAGGAAAATGGCAGGGGCAGTAAGGCTCGAACTTACGACCTGCGGTTTTGGAGACCGCCGCTCTACCAACTGAGCTATACCCCTTCATGCCGATCATTCAGCGCCTGGACCAAAGTCCGCAAATCGCTGATGAAAAGCATGGCGCTCCCTTTAGGACGACGACAGCAGATTGGCAAGCACGATTTTCGATTTTCAAAGCCATTCTGCGCATATGCGAGCGATCGGCTCTTTCATCGCACCACCAATATCCGTTCAGACCGTCACATATTTCCGCCAATCGTGCTCTTCGTTAAAACCCAGCACCTCGCGGATCTTGCGGTTGGAGAGCAGGCCTTCATATTCGCCGATTTCGCGGGTGAAGGGCACGTTCGGGTAGAATCGCTTCGCAAGCTCCTTCGACGGCGTGTTGGCCGAGACGGTGTCGTTGGCCGCGTTGAAGACCTGATAGCCGAGACCGTCCTTTTCGATGCAGAGATGGCAGATCTGCCCGAGATCGCGGGCGTCGATATAGCTCCAGGCAATGCGCTTGCGCATTTCGGGATTGGCGAAATAGGTGGGGAACCGCTCATATTCGTGCGGCTCGATGACGTTGCCGATACGCAGCGCATAGATGTCGAAGCCTGAACGTTCGGCAAAGGCGCGGGCCGTCTTCTCGTTGACCACCTTGGAGAGCCCGTAGGAATCCATCGGATTGACGTCGTAGTCTTCCTCCAGCGGGAACTGGTGGAAATCACGATGGCCTTCGGCGAAGCAGACGCCGTAGGTCGTCTCGCTCGATGCGACGATAACCTTCCTGATGCCGAGCTTCACCGCCGCCTCGATGACATTGTAAGTGCCCATCGTGTTGATGCGGAAAGTCTCATTGTCGGGCTTGATCAGGATGCGCGGGATGGCGGCGAAGTGCACGACGGCATCGAAAGGCTGCACGCCCCGGCCCGCGTCCAGATCAGGAAAATCGCGGTGCATCGACAGAGCGTTGAAGACCTGACCGCTATCGGTGATGTCGGCAATGAGGTTGGTGACGCCGGGACTGTCCAGCGGCACGAGATCGAGGTTGTGAACCTCGTAACCGGCATTGATGAGCCACGGCACGGTATGGCGACCTGCCTTGCCCGAACCGCCCGTGAACAGAATCCGCTTCTTCATGGAATATCCTCCGCATCATGAAATCGGAGGCATAGATAGACGCTTCCGCGCGAAGAGCAAGCGAGCGTCCTGCAAGGGTTCACCCCCGCGTCGCCAGGAGCGCCCTCTTAGGGGCACCTGGCCGATCATTTCCAATCACCGCAGCAGCCTGCGGTGAACTGCTAAATCATCACTTGACGACACTTACCTCGCCGAGCTGCACTCCGGCTGCCTGAACAACCTCTTGCGGAATTGCAGCGATGAAAAACATCGTGAAAACATACATCGCGAATATCGTCGCAACGAACGTGGCCTTTGGAATCATCCGGGCTCTCCTCTTTGCATGAAGGAGTCTGGACTAAAATGAACCAATCACAACTGGTTTCTGAATGTGAGATGAACAAAATACTGTGACGGACGAACTTAACGATATTTTTACAACACGTGTTAATCCCCCTAATAGCATCAAAACGAAAAACCCCGCCGTTTCCAGCGGGGTTTTTCCTGAATTTCGGGTAATCCCAGGATTACTCGACGATCGAAGCAACGATACCGGCGCCGACGGTGCGGCCACCTTCGCGGATCGCGAAGCGCAGCTTTTCTTCCATCGCGATCGGAACGATCAGCTCGACCGATACCGTGACGTTGTCGCCCGGCATGACCATCTCCGTGCCTTCCGGCAGCGATACGATGCCCGTCACGTCGGTCGTGCGGAAGTAGAACTGCGGACGATAGTTGGTGAAGAACGGCGTATGACGGCCACCCTCTTCCTTCGTCAGGATGTAGGCTTCAGCCATGAACTTCTTGTGCGGCTTGACAGAGCCCGGCTTGCACAGAATCTGGCCACGCTCAACGCCGTCACGGGTGACGCCGCGGATCAGCGCGCCGATGTTGTCGCCAGCCTGGCCCTGGTCGAGCAGCTTGCGGAACATTTCAACGCCGGTCACCGTCGTCTTCGTCGTCGGGCGGATGCCGACGATCTCGACTTCTTCGCCAACCTTGACGATGCCACGCTCGACGCGGCCGGTCACAACCGTACCGCGGCCCGAGATCGAGAACACGTCTTCGATCGGCAGCAGGAACGGCAGGTTGATCGGACGCTCAGGCGTCGGGATGTAGGCGTCGACAGCGGCCATCAGTTCGCGGATCGAATCCTCGCCGATCTTCTTGTCCGAATCTTCAAGGGCGGCCAGCGCCGAACCCTTGACGATCGGGATGTCATCGCCCGGGAAGTCGTAGGACGACAGCAGTTCGCGAACTTCGAGCTCGACCAGTTCGAGAAGCTCGGCGTCGTCAACCTGGTCGACCTTGTTCAGGAACACCACGATGGCCGGAACGCCGACCTGACGGGCCAGCAGGATGTGTTCGCGCGTCTGCGGCATCGGGCCGTCAGCGGCCGAGCACACCAGGATCGCGCCGTCCATCTGGGCAGCACCGGTGATCATGTTCTTGACGTAGTCGGCGTGGCCGGGGCAGTCGACGTGTGCATAGTGGCGGGCCGGCGTCTCATACTCGACGTGTGCCGTCGAAATGGTGATGCCGCGGGCCTTTTCTTCCGGAGCAGCGTCGATCTGGTCGTACGCCTTGTACTCGCCGAAGTACTTCGTGATCGCTGCCGTCAGAGACGTCTTGCCGTGGTCAACGTGGCCAATCGTGCCAATGTTGACGTGCGGCTTGTTGCGCTCAAACTTACTCTTTCCCATTTNGACGTGTGCATAGTGGCGGGCCGGCGTCTCATACTCGACGTGTGCCGTCGAAATGGTGATGCCGCGGGCCTTTTCTTCCGGAGCAGCGTCGATCTGGTCGTACGCCTTGTACTCGCCGAAGTACTTCGTGATCGCTGCCGTCAGAGACGTCTTGCCGTGGTCAACGTGGCCAATCGTGCCAATGTTGACGTGCGGCTTGTTGCGCTCAAACTTACTCTTTCCCATTTGAATGCTTCCTGTGAACGAGATGGTGGGCCCCGGCGAACCGGTTTAGTGCCGCCGTTTAAGGCTTTCGGCGAAATTGCGCAAGACTTAATTGCAGGCGCCATTCTTGGTGTGACAGCGCATATGGGGGACAATTTGCCGCCTGCAAGGCGATTCGCCGGAGCACCGTCGAAAATTACTGAAATCCTTGGAGAAAATCGCGTCGACTGCCGGAGATGAGCAACCGCGCCGGCGTCTTCTGAAACATCTGCGTGCCGAATTATCGCGGCGGCGTCGGTCACGTGAATTGGGCTTAGAAAAACTGGAGCGGGTAGCGGGAATCGAACCCGCGTATTCAGCTTGGAAGGCTGCTGCTCTACCATTGAGCTATACCCGCGGGGTGGTCCGATCCGATGACGAATGGTGGAGAGAGTTGGATTTGAACCAACGTAGGCTGAGCCAACGGATTTACAGTCCGTCCCCTTTAACCACTCGGGCATCTCTCCAGTTATTCGTCCGGATCTTGAAGACCAAGTTTGTCAGACTTCGAAGCGTTGCGGCCCGTCGTCTGCGCCGCGTATATGACCGGAGCATTTCCGTCTGTCAACACGATGACAACGGAAAAAACACGAAAAATTTCATTCCTTGCCGAAAGCCGGCCGATGAAAGAAAGCCTATGCGGCAGCCAGCGCCATGGCTATAAAGCCGCATGAGCAAAGATAAAAAATCCGGCGGCACGGCCGCGACAGACCCATCGGCCAAGGATACGCATTACGCCACGCTGCGGCGCGCGCACCGTGACGGCAAGCGCGAACGCGGAGAGATTCCCACGCCTCAGCCACAGAAGCGCAAGCGCGGCGGCGAAGACTGGAAGCCGCCGGCGCTAGCGCCCGACCAGGTGCATCTCTACGGCCTGCATACGGTGCGCGCCGCCCTCGACAATCCCGAGCGCAAGAAGATCAAGCTTTTCGTGACGCAGAACGCGCTGGCGCGGCTCGAAGTCGACGTCGAAACACTCGGCATTCCCTTCGAAATGGTCTCGCCGCAGGACATCGACAAGGTGCTCGGCCCAGAGGCGATTCATCAGGGCGTCATGCTGGAAACACGGCCGCTGCCGGTCCGCCGGCTCGAAGCGCTGAAAGACAGCCCTCTCCTGCTCGTTCTCGACCAGGTGACCGATCCGCACAATGTCGGCGCCATCATGCGCTCAGCCGTCGCCTTCAATGCCGGCGCCGTTATCACCACACAGAGACATAGCCCGACCGAATCCGGCGTGCTCGCCAAGTCCGCCTCCGGCGCGCTGGAACTGATACCTTATATACAGGTTACCAATCTCGCCGATGCACTCGGTGAATTGCACAAGCTCGGTTTCTCCACCATCGGCCTCGATTCGGAAGGGCCGGCGCCGCTCGAAGGCACGTTCTCGGGCGGGAAGGTTGCGCTGGTGCTCGGCTCCGAGGGCAAGGGGCTGCGACAGAAGACGCGCGAAACCGTCAACGCGCTTGCCCGCCTCGACATGCCCGGCGCGATCAAATCGCTGAACGTCTCGAATGCCGCGGCAATCGCGCTTTATGCGGCGCGGCTTTACCTGAAGGCATAGGCTGGTCCGCAAGCGGGCCGAGGCGAAGAGAAATTACCATGATCCGTATCATCCCCCGCCTTGCGGCTGCAGCAGCGGCGCTGCTTGTCTGCGGTCTCGCATATGGGCAGGAGATCGATCCCGATATTCTCAAAGCGCAGGCCGGAACCTATCTCGTTGCCCCGGAAGACGGTGGAGCCGGATGCCGGATGACGCTCGAAACCGGCACAGCCATCGGCGGTTATGGGCTGTCCGGACAGGATTCCTGCGCCAAGCCGCTGCCTTCGCTTGCCGAGTCCTATGCCTGGAATTTCGACGGCAATGGCGGCATCATCCTGATCGATCCGCTGCGTAAGGTGCTGGCCCGTTTCGTCGAGAACGAAGGGTCGCCGATGAAGACGGAAGGTCGGGTGCCGCTTTTGCTGATCGCCGCACCCGACGGCGTCGATCGACTACCGACCTTCAACAGCCTTGCCGGGATTTGGACGATGCAAAGGCCGGACGGCGAAAAGCTCTGCGGCGTGACACTCGACGGCCATGTCAATGCTGACGGCAACGCGCCGCTGTCACTATCCGGAGACTGCGCCGCTAATGTCGCCAGGCTGAAACTGACAGTCTGGCATATCGAGGGTTTCGGGCTGACGCTGATGGGCGATGACGGCTCATCGCTTGACTTCGACATGCGCGCCGACGGCAATTTCGACAAATCGAAGGACGAAGGCGGCAAGCCGCTATCGCTCGTCCGTCATTGATTTGAAAGTTGACGGTGTATCCCGTCAACCCACTCGCCTGGGTCAGCTCGGTATCCGGCAGGCAGTCGGTCCGTCCATAGGGCTGCGGACCGCTTCGCCCGCCGCGTAAGTCAGTTCCACGGGATAGACGATCACGCTCGGCAGTTTCTCGATTTCCCTCGCATGCTCGGGGGTGCGTTTGATTTCCGCCTTGTAGGCAGCTGTGCAATCCGGCAGTTGCTGCGGCGACAGACCCGTGTCGGCGGCGATCGTCTTGGCGCAGGCAGTGCCCTCCAGATAGAGCGAACAGGAGGCCATGTAGACGCGACGGAAATCGAGGGCCAGCTCCCCCTTCCCGCTCCTTATCGCAGAAAAATCGTCGCCCTCGAGGGAATCGTCGAGCAGCCGCTCGCCCGCCGCCGCATCGTAGACGACAAAGGGCAACCCGCCGTTCCATCCGTCCGCCGCACGGAAAAACACGAAACCGCCGCTGACGCCGATGAGATAGCCGGCGGTATCATCCTCGATCACCCGCTCGCGCTCGCCGATGCGTTCACAGGGGGCATCGGAGGCAAGCAGCGCCAGCTTTTCGGCTCCGACCTCACCGAGATCGACCTCCTTGACCATGAATGCGGGATAGCGGCTGCAGGTGATCTTCGGTTTCGCATCAGGATTGAGCTCATCCTTCGGCAACACGACAACATCCAGCTTTATCGGCTTGTCGAAAAGGCCCGCATTTTCGGACGCTCCGGCCCATGAGACGAATGCCGCGACAATGACCGATGCTGTAACCATCCGCTTCATGATGCCCGTCCCCAACTGTTTCAGGCATCCGTGGCACAGTTTAACCCGGTGCGACAGCTGGAAAAACCGATGCCGGCGATACCGCGCAAGGCTCGACCGAAGCCGGAGAAATTCAATTTTGCCTTGGAAAGACCTCCTGGGGCACTATGATCGGCCGATGACCGATCGTAACGACCGGTCAGAAGCAAGAAGGAACGATCCCCATCATGGCCATTCGACCGCTGATTTTCGGTATCCTCTTCATCGCGGTCTTCGTCGTGATTATCCTCAGCATCATGTGGGTGGACACGTCGCACCCGATCCACCAGCCCGATCCGTTGTCGCCAACGGCGCCCGGCCCCGCGACGCCCGGACAGGTGCAATAATGCATATCGCCCGGAAGTGTGCAGCGGTTCCGGGGTAACGACATGCATAAAAACAAAAGGCTAAAGCGCGTCGCATGAATCAAATTCGATGCGGCGCGCTTTAGCCCAGCAGGAACGCGGACGGCGATCAGGCGTTAATCCCGTAATTGAACGAGGATTGAACGCTCATGCGCATAATGATCGCCGTCGTCGCCTTCATGATCGTCTCAGTGCTCAGCATCGCGATGCTGTCACCTTCCGGCGCCGGCCAGACCGGCAACGGCAACAGGATTGAGGCAAGCGTCAACGAACCCGCCACGCATTGAAAACGGCCCGGATGATCCGGGCCGTTCTGTAACCGCGCGTCTCAGGCGCGCAACGGACGCGTCAGCCGCGGTAGAGCCAGAGAGGCATATCACGATCGCGATGGCGCCACTCGCGGCGTTCCTGCCAACGCTCGGCACGCCACCGGCGCCAGCGCCAGTCATCATCGCGCCAGTCGGACCGACGCCAATCACGCTGATCGCGCCAGCCACGGTCGTCACGCTCATCGCGCCAACCGCGGTCGTCACTTTCGTCACGGTTGCGATCATGTCGCCAGCCATCACGAATTTGAACGATATCGCCCTGGACCGACACGGCCGGCCGATCGACGGGCATGGCGGCGGCCGGGGCGACGGACGCCAAAGCCGCACCAACGGACATGGTTGCGGCGAAAAAGAGATGTGCGAGCTTCATGGCTGCTTCTTCCTCATTGATGATGAGGCGAAGATAAGCTGGCGCGGCTGAATTGGCGCTGAAGCAGCCCTTCAGGCAAGGTTCATCAAGGAGTACGTGATACCTGGCAAATCCGCCGGCGCGATCGAGCGAAGCAACGTCGAACCGAGACTATGGTCTGGACGGGCGGTATCGCGTGGAAAAATGGTGCCCCCACCAGGGTTCGAACCCGGGACCCCCTGATTACAAATCAGGTGCTCTACCAACTGAGCTACAAGGGCAATAGGTGCCCAACTAGCAGATTCTATGATTCTGTAAAGGAAAAATCGTGTCAGTGCGGACAGCTCGACTGCCGCTCAAAACGCTTCGCGATAGAAAACGTCCTTGTCGCGCCAGCCCTTTATCCTTTAGCTAGGACAGCATCATAAAGGGCATTGCATGGGCCGTTCATTTCAGACTCTTTCCTTTCTCGCCTCACCGACGACAGAGGCGCTTGAAGCGCGCGAGGAGTTGATTCGCATTTATGGTGACGTGCCGGCCGACGATGCCGACGTTATCGTCGCGCTCGGCGGCGACGGTTTCATGCTGCAGACGCTGCACAGCACGATGAACTCCGGCAAGCTGGTCTACGGCATGAATCGCGGCTCGGTCGGCTTCCTGATGAACGACTATCGCAGCGAACAACTTCAGGAGCGCATCTGCGTCGCCGTCGAAAACGTCTTCCGGCCATTGCAGATGACGACGGCCAACGCCGACGGCACCAATTCGACGGCACTCGCCATCAACGAGGTCTATCTATTCCGCCAGTCCTATCAGGCCGCCAATCTACGGGTCGCGGTGGATGGGCGCGTCCGCCTGGAGGAGCTGATCTGCGACGGGCTGATGGTGGCGACCCCCGCCGGGTCGACAGCCTATAATCTTTCCGCCCATGGCCCGATCCTGCCGCTCGAGGCCCCACTGCTCGCCATGACGCCGGTCAGCGCTTTCAGGCCACGGCGTTGGAGGGGCGCACTGCTTCCCAACAGGGTGACCGTCGATATCGACGTCCTCGAGCCGGTCAAGCGGCCGGTGAACGCCGTGGCCGACAATACCGAGGTCAAATCGGTGCTGCATGTCCGCATCGCCCAGTCGGAACATATGACGGCACGCATCCTTTCCGATCCCGACCGCTCCTGGTCCGACCGTATTCTCGCCGAGCAGTTCAAGGATTGAGACGATGGCAATGCGACGCCTATTGATGACCACCGTGTTCCTCATCGGGTGGTCGGCCGCAGCCTTGCCGGGGCAGGATGCCATCCTGCCGGCATCGGTGATTTTCGCGACCAGCACCGGCTACTGGCAGGATGACGGCAACGCACCGGATGTCGAGCGGGCGCCGACAGGCGCCGAGCGCGTTGCCAACCCCGAGGGAAAGACCACGCAGCGCCACGGCTACTACAAGCTATTTGCCGTTCGCCAGGCAGACAGGACCTCGAAGGTCTATCTGCAGCAGATTGCCCAGACCGAGACCGGCCCGGCGATCACTTCTACCGTCGAGTTGCAGGAGATCAGCGACCTGAAGCCTTATATTACCGATATACGCCCCGAGAATTCAAACGGCATCATCAAGGAGCCGGGGCTGTTCGCCACGATCTATCTGAAGACCGATCCCTCTGCGGAGCCGGATGGCTGGACCGTACTGATCGATGAATTCGGCGACATCACCGTGGAGAAGGCGACGAATTGAACAGCCGGGAACTGTTCAGAGGGGCATCCGAGAGATGAAATTGGGCTTCCGCGACGGCGTCCTTTACGACGAGAACAGGTCGAACTGGGACGCAGACGGCCCCAGACCCATCAGCTGGTCGCTGTGGTATCCCGCTGCCGATGAAACGCGGGAAAGCGACACAACGGAAAGAGGCTGGTTCCAAAAGGCGAAAGTCGCCCGCGACGCACCCGTCCGGCCGGGTGCCCAACCTTATCCCCTCGTCCTGTTGTCGCATGGCACCGGCGGATCCGCGGCCGGACTGGAATGGCTGGCGCGACGGCTGGTCGATCGCGGATTTGCAGCGCTTGGCGTCAACCATCACGGCAATACCGGCAACGAGCCCTATCGCACTGAAGGCTTTGCCTGTCTTTGGGAGCGGGCGCCGGATCTCAGCTACATGCTCGATCACCGCGATGACTGGCTCAGCGATCTCTCCGGTCATATCGATACGACCCACGTCTTCGCGGCCGGATTTTCGGCCGGAGCATATAGCGTGATGCTGCTTCTTGGCGCCGTCACCCAGTTCTCGCAGTTCGAACCGTCCAGGATGAAGCCGGGTGGCGCGCGCGGACCGAGGGAATTTCCCGACCTTGCCGATCATATCCCGACATTGCTTTCCACCAGCGAGGTGTTTCGCCAATCCTGGTCCCGCATGACAAAGTCCTACCGGGATGAGAGAATCAAGGCCGCACTGCTGTGCGCGCCGGGCCGGTCCGTTCTCGGTTTCAGCGCGGAAACCCTGAAAGCTGTCGATGCGCCCGCCCTTATCCTGGTCGGCGACGCCGACAGGGCTGCGCCGGCCGAGGAATGTTCGGCATGGCTGCATGCGCGGCTCTCACGCAGCGCTCTTAAGATCTTCGTTGGCGGCCTTGGGCATTACGTCTTCGTGCCGGAGGGCACCGCACTCGGCCTTGCCTTTGCGGCAGAGCTCTTTACCGATCCGCCGGGCATCGAGCGCGCGGCCATTCATGACGAGATTGCCGATCTATCGGCAGCACTGTTTCGAGATACCGCCATCGACGCCAGGGGCTGAGTACGAAAAAAGCCCCGGAGCGGGGCTTTCCACGTGCATATGCCGGCTCAAAGCGGAGCGCGGCTCTATCAATCCACATCGTCGACGACCGCGTCGGCGGCGCCGCTGATGCGGTGGGCAAGGGCCGCTTCCATGAACTCGTTCAGATCGCCGTCGAGCACGTCGTCCGGCGCGCTGCTGGCAACGCCGGTGCGCATATCCTTGACCAGCTGGTAAGGCTGCAGCACGTAGGAGCGGATCTGGTGGCCCCAGCCGATATCCGTCTTGGAGGCGGCTTCGGCGCTGGCGGCGTCCTCGCGCTTCTTCAGTTCCGCTTCGTACATGCGGGCGCGCAGCATGTCCCAGGCCTTGGCGCGGTTCTTGTGCTGCGAACGCTCCTGCTGGCACTGCACGACGATGCCGGTCGGGATATGCGTGATGCGCACGGCCGAGTCGGTGGTGTTGACGTGCTGGCCGCCGGCGCCCGACGAACGATAGGTATCGATGCGGCAGTCGCCTTCGTTGATCTCGATCTGGATCGAGTCGTCGACAACCGGATAGACCCAGATCGACGAAAAGGAAGTGTGGCGACGCGCATTGCTGTCGTAGGGCGAGATGCGCACCAGCCGGTGCACGCCCGATTCCGTCTTCAGCCAGCCATAGGCATTGTGTCCCTTGACCAGCAGGGTCGCGGATTTGATGCCCGCCTCTTCGCCGTCGTGGACTTCGAGAAGCTCGACCTTGAAACGCTGGCGTTCGGCCCAACGGGTGTACATGCGCAGCAGCATGTTCGCCCAGTCCTGGCTTTCGGTGCCGCCGGCGCCGGAATGGACTTCGAGATAGGTGTCGTTGCTATCGGCTTCGCCGGAGAGCATGGCCTCCACCTGGCGGCGGGCAGCCTCGGCCTTCAGGGCTTTCAGCGTGTCTTCGGCTTCCTTGACGACACTCTGATCGCCCTCCTCCTCGCCAAGCTCGATCAGCTCGATATTGTCGTTCAGCTGTTGTTCCAGCTGCTTGACGCCATTGATGCCGTCATCCAGCTGCTGGCGCTCGCGCATCAGCTTCTGCGCTTCGGAAGCGTCGTTCCAGAGGTTGGGATCCTCTGCCTTGTTGTTCAACCAGTCCAGCCGTCTTATCGCCTGGTCCCAGTCAAAGATGCCTCCTCAGCAGGGTGATAGCCTGCTTGGTTTCATCGACCACGTTTTCGATTTCGGCTCGCATTTTCCTGCTTCTCTGTCTGGGTTCTTCCGGTGCTGGTGGACATAGAGACGCCCGCAGCGGATGTAAAGGCCGCGCGGGCGTTCAAAAATCGGGACGGAGGTCAGAACAGGCCGGGCGTGCCGGTCTGGACGGCCTGGTTTGCCTGCGGCGAGGTCTTCAGGATCTCTTCCGGCGCCATGGTGCTGTCCATGCCGATGACGGAGAAGCTGTCGGCCGGGCCGGTGCCGGGCTTGAAGGCCTCGATGATGGTGTTCGGATCGCCGTCGACGGCGGCCATGCCGGTCTTGCGGTCGATCGAAATCAGATTCATGCCCGGCGGGATGACGAATTTCGATTCCGGCGCATCCTTGACGGCAGCCTGCATGAATTCGTTGAAGATCGGGGCGGAGAGAACGCCGCCGGTGCCGCCGCGGCCGAGCGGGGCCGGTGTATCGAAGCCCATATAGAGACCGGCGACCAGATCCGGCGTGAAGCCAACGAACCAGGCATCCTTCTCGTCATTGGTGGTGCCGGTCTTGCCTGCGACGTCGCGACCGCCGAGATCGACCTTGCCGGCGGCCGTGCCGCGCTGGATGACGCCCTGCATCATCGAGGTGATCTGGTAGGCGGTCATCGGGTCGAGAACTGTTTCGCGATTGTCGACGACATTCGGCTCTTCCTGGTTCTGCCAGTCGCCGGCATTGCAGCCCTCGCACAAACGCTCCTCATGCTTGAAGATCGTCTTGCCGTAGCGGTCCTGGATGCGGTCGATCAAGGTCGGCTTGATCTGCTTGCCACCATTGGCGATGACCGAATAGGCAGAGACCATGCGTAGCACCGTCGTGTCGCCGGCGCCGAGCGACATGGAGAGAACCGGCAGCATGTGATCGTAGATGCCGAAGCGCTCGGCATATTCGGCGACGATGTTCATGCCGAGATCGTTGGCGAGGCGCACCGTCATCAGGTTGCGCGAATGCTCGATGCCCGAGCGCAGCGTCGACGGGCCACTGACTTCGCCGCCGTAGTTTTCCGGCTTCCAGACCTGGCCGCCGGAGACGATTTCGATCGGCGCATCCATGATGACGGAAGCCGGCGTATAGCCGTTGTCCATCGCCGCCGCGTAGACGAAGGGCTTGAACGAGGAACCCGGCTGGCGCATCGCCTGAGTGGCGCGGTTGAATTCGGACTGGCCGTAGGAGAAGCCGCCGACCATGGCGAGCACGCGGCCGGTCTTCGGATCCATGGCGACCAGGCCACCCTGCACCTTCGGCGGCTGTTGCAGGCGATAGGAGCTCGACGCGTCGTCGCCGAGTTTTGCAACATAGACGACGTCACCGGGGGCTACGGCGCCGACCGGCGATTTCGCGGTCTTGCGGGCGCCGTCGGCCGAACGGAAGGCCCACTGCATGTTCTTGGCTTCAATGGTGCCGCGTTGACGGTCGGCTGAAACCTTGCCGCTTCCATCCTTGGCCGGCTGCAGGCCGATATCGACGTTGCTGTCCGAGACGGCAAGCACGACGGCAAGCCGCCATTCCGGCACGTCGGAGAGGGAAGGAATATCGGCAAGCGCCTTGCCCCAATCACCGCTTGCATCGATCTGCTTGATCGGGCCGTGGAAACCGCGGCGCTCGTCATAGGTCACCAGACCGTCCTGCAGCGCCTTGCGGGCCGCAAGCTGCAGCTGCGGATCGAGCGACGTGCGCACCGAAAGGCCGCCCTCATAGAGAACCTTCTCGCCATATTGGTCGATCAGCTGGCGGCGCACGGCTTCGGCGAAATAGTCCGAAGCAAAGAGCGAAGGGCCGGTCGTGCGGGCGGTGACGCCGAGCGGCTGCTTCTTGGCTTCCTCGCCATCGCTCTGGCTGACATAGCCGTTCTCGACCATGCGGTCGATCACCCAGTTGCGGCGTTCGAGCGCTGCCTCGGGATGGCGGAAAGGATGATAATTGGCCGGACCCTTCGGCAACGATGCCAGATAGGCGGCTTCGGCGACGGTCAGTTCAGTGACGGATTTGTTGAAATAGGTGAGCGCGGCGCCGGCGATGCCGTAGGAATTCAGACCGAAGAAGATCTCGTTCAGGTAGAGCTCGAGGATCTTGTCCTTGCTGTAGGCCTGCTCGATACGGAAGGACAGGATTGCTTCCTTGATCTTGCGGTCGATCGTCTGGTCAGAGCTCAAAAGAAAGTTCTTGGCCACCTGCTGGGTGATTGTGGAAGCACCGACCGGCCGGCGGCCGGAACCGAAATTCTGCAGGTTGACGAGGATTGCGCGGCCGAGACCGGTGAGATCGACGCCCGGATGATTGTAGAAATTCTTGTCTTCGGCCGACAGGAAAGCGGCCTTCACGCGGTCGGGGACGGCCTGGATCGGCAGGAAGAGACGCTTTTCCTTGGCGTATTCAGCCATCAGAGCGCCGTTGCCGGCGTGGACGCGGGTAGTCACCGGCGGCGCATAGCTGTTCAGAACGGCATAGTCCGGGAGATCCTTCGCGACGTTGGCGAGATAGATGGCAACACCCGCCGCCGCGACCAGAAACAGGACGCAGGCCATTCCGAAGAAATATCCAAAAAGTCTAACCATATTTTCAGCTACCGGTCTCTTCGATCGTCAATCGGCGCAGACGCAACGATTGTATGGATCAAGGCAATTTGCACGTTGCGCGGCTTACTCCATGAGCGCTACCGCCACAAGCCGATTCCGCGCCTCAGGCTGCGAAACATAAGCCGGAGTAACGGCGCGATTGTGAGGAAAATAGGGCTCCCGCCGCCGCATTCACCGCTGCGGGCGCGTTTCACTAGGACTGTCACATCCAAGCAACGCCCGTTCCCGCCGCCAAGCTGAGCCATCCTGCTCAGAATTCGATTCATGCAACGCAGTTTAAGTCTTTGTTTTCATGGATACGGCCGTCCCGCAACCGCAACTGAATTTCGGGCAAAAAGCGTTAGCCGCCATTCGCCATCACGCCGGCGCGGTATCGCTTCACCGCCTCGGTCAAAAGCCCGACGATCTTGCCGCGCCAGGTGTCGTCGAGCAGCAGTTTCTCGTCCTCGGCATTCGAGAGAAAGCCGAGTTCGAGAAGGATCGACGGCACGTCAGGGGCCTGCAGCACGCGGAAACCGGCATGACGGTGGGGATTGTTGATGGTGCCGACCTGATCCTTGAAAGAATTCAGCACGCTTTCGGCCAGCGAGATCGAGAAGGCCTGGGTTTCGCGCCGTGTCAGATCGAGCAGGATATCGGCGACCTCGGGCGGCTCGGCGACCGTTTCCTTGCCGGCGATCTGGTCGGAGAGGTTTTCACGTTCGGCAAGGTCGGCGGCGAGTTTGTCGGATGCCTTGTCGGAGATCGTGTAGACGGTGGCGCCACGGATATCCTTCTGCTTCAGCGTGTCGGCATGCAGCGAAATGAACAGCCCGGCATGGTTCTGGCGGGCGATCAGTACACGCTGCGACAGCGACAGGAACTCGTCGTCCTCGCGCGTCAGGAAAGCCTTGATGCCCGGCTCCTTGTTCAGGAGGTCGGTCAAGGCCTTGGCGAAGGCAAGCGTCACCTGCTTTTCCTCGGTCTTGGTGTCGACGCCGATCGCGCCGGTGTCGATGCCGCCATGGCCGGCGTCGACGGCGATGACGAAATCGCCGGGCGCGGCTTTCTCAGGCGCCGGAATGGCGCTGGTCGTCTGCGCCGCTTCGCTCCCATCGTTCGAGGCCCGATCGCTCCAGGCCCGATCGCTCCACGATTGCGTCTTCACCAGTTCGGCGAAGGCCTGCTTATCGATCATCTCGGCATCGAGCACGAGACGATGACCCTTGCCAGCCTCGTCGGCCTGCACCTTGGCGAGCGCCAGCTTCACCGGCCCTGCCGTCGTCAGAACGATGCGGGCGCTCTCCTCGTCCATCTTGCCGTAACGGATATCCTTGAACAGGCCGCGGGCAGCGAGATCCTTGGCCGGAAAACCGAAGGCGGTCGCCGGCAGGTCGATGATGATGCGCTCCGGATTGGCGATATAGTGGACGGAGAAGCGCGGTTCGCGATCGAAATCGATGACGATGCGGGTTCTTGCGTCGTCGCCGACGATACGCGCGCCATAGGCAAGCAGCGGATCCCTGGCCTCGACGGAACTAACAACGGCCGGCAGGAAACCAACCGCCAGAAGCGCCGTCAGAACCAACCTTGCGAATATCGATCGCCGCACTGGGGATTTCGCCGCGATCCGAGCCCTCTTAAACAATGAACCGCCACACCCTATCTGTACTGCGATGGAGCCGACGCGGCCGCGTCGAACGTCGCTAGACGAAACACCCGTTGCGGCCCGCCGAATCGCGATCACTTTATCCCCAACTTCTATGCGTTACGAAATCCATCAATATTATGGCACATTTGGCTTTTCCCTTGCTATTGTGACACGGAAAACCTACAACGAATTTTAGGGTAAAGTGTTGACGGGATAGAGTCGCCGCAGAGGCTGCCAGCCAGATCAGGACCTGGCGCCACACCGGTCATCGTCCGCCGTCTCATGCGCTTCATCCTTAGAACTGGATCCTGATTTTCCGGCTCATTGTCGGAATTCATTGGTGGATCAGCCACCACGCTCTCAGGGAGCAAACTCATCGGACCCGAATGGGTCTTCGTATTTGTCGATCACGCTTGGTTGTTGATGGTTTCGCAGCAGGTTTTATCTGAAGTGTACAGGCCCCGGACCGAAATGGTTCCGGCTGCGGTCTGGCTGCTGCCCTCCCCCTCGCATCAGGCGCGACTTTCATTATCCGGCGCGGCCACTGCGGACCGCATTCTTTCTGTTTCAACAGCAGTCGGGAATGCGCTCTCGCGGCCACGCCGAGGAGCACAGCTTACATGGCAGACAAAATGCTTATCGATGCGTCTCACGAGGAAGAGACGCGCGTCGTTGTCGTTCGCGGGAACCGCATAGAAGAATTTGACTTCGAGTCTCAGCACAAGAAGCAGATCCGCGGCAACATCTATCTTGCAAAGGTAACGAGGGTCGAGCCCTCGCTGCAAGCAGCCTTCGTCGATTACGGCGGCAACCGGCACGGCTTCCTGGCCTTCGCCGAAATCCATCCCGACTATTATCAGATACCGCTCGCCGACCGTCAGGCGCTGCTTCGGGCCGAAGCCGAGGAGCATCGCCGCGACGAAGATGTCGAGCATGTCGAAACCGCGCCGATGGTCGATCTTTCGACCCAGGACCAGCCGGATGTCGGCATCGTGCCGGAGGCGCCGGAAACGGCTGCCGTAACCGACGAGCCGGCAGCGGTGGAGGCCGCGGCATCGCCCGAGGCCACCGAGGAAGCTCCGGCCAAGAAGGCCAGGCCGCGCCGCAGCCGCAAGAAGGTGACCGAACCGGCTGCTGAGACAACCGCCACCGAGGACGCCGTTCCCACGGACGTCGAAGCCGAAGGCGCTTCGAGCGTCGATAACGAGGATGACGGTTCGACCGGCGGCGCGATGGCGGCCATGGTGGAAACCGACTCGATCTCCGAGGACGTCGATAGCGGCAAGCGTCGCCACGATGATGACGACGACGATGACGATCATGGCGAAGAGGAAATCATCGAATCCGTCGGCGCCGAAGACGCGATGGAAGAAGTGCCGGAACGGGTGCAGCGCAAGCCGCGCAAGCAGTACCGCATCCAGGAAGTCATCAAGCGCCGCCAGATCCTGCTCGTGCAGGTCGCCAAGGAAGAGCGCGGCAACAAGGGTGCAGCCCTTACTACCTATCTCTCGCTCGCCGGCCGCTATTCCGTGCTGATGCCGAACACGGCGCGCGGCGGCGGCATTTCCCGCAAGATCACCAACCCTGCCGACCGCAAGCGCCTGAAGGAAATCGCGCGCATGCTCGAAGTGCCGCAGGGTATGGGCGTCATCCTTCGCACCGCCGGCGCCAACCGCACCAAGGTCGAGGTCAAGCGCGACTTCGAATATCTGATGCGCCTCTGGGAGAACGTCCGCACACTGACGCTGGCGTCCACGGCTCCCTGCCTCGTCTACGAGGAAGGTTCGCTGATCAAGCGCTCGATCCGCGACCTTTACAACAAGGATATCAGTGAAGTCATCGTCTCCGGCGAAGAAGGCTATCGTGAAGCGAAAGACTTCATGAAGATGCTGATGCCGAGCCATGCCAAGGTGGTTCAGCCCTACCGCGACATCCATCCGATCTTCTCGCGTTCCGGTATCGAAGCGCAGCTCGACCGCATGCTGCAGCCGCAGGTGACCCTGAAGTCCGGCGGCTACCTGATCATGAACCAGACCGAAGCGCTGGTCTCGATCGACGTCAACTCCGGCCGCTCGACCCGCGAACACTCGATCGAAGATACCGCGCTGCAGACGAACCTCGAGGCTGCCGACGAAGTCGCTCGCCAGCTTCGCCTGCGCGACCTTGCCGGCCTGATCGTCATCGACTTCATCGACATGGAAGAGAAGCGCAACAACCGCGCTGTCGAGAAGAAGCTGAAGGAATGCCTGAAGAACGACCGCGCCCGCATTCAGGTCGGACGGATCTCGCATTTCGGCCTGCTCGAAATGTCGCGCCAGCGCATCCGCGCGTCGGTTCTCGAATCGACCACGCAGGTCTGCTCGCATTGCGGCGGCAGCGGCCATGTGCGTTCGCAGTCCTCCGTCGCCCTGCATGTCCTGCGCGGTATCGAGGAATATCTGCTGAAGAATACCACGCACAATATCAGCGTGCGCACCACGCCTGACATTGCGCTCTACCTGCTCAACCACAAGCGCCAGACGATCATCGATTACGAAAACCGTTTCGGCGTCGCTATCGTCATCGATGCGGACGGTTCGGTCGGCGCCCAGCATTTCGCGATCGATCGCGGCGATCCGGTGGAAAACCCGGTCAAAATCGAAACGCTCTTCAACTTCGCAGCCATTCCTGAAGATGACGACGACGACATCGTCATCGAAGTGGATGAGGACGAAGACGAAGAGCTCGAGGAAAAGCCGGCCGCTGCCGAGCGACCCGTCGCAGCACGCTCGGAAGGCGAAGCTGACGGCAATCGCAAGCGCAAGCGCCGCCGGCGTCGGCGTGGCCGCAACGGCAATGCCGAGCATCCGACGTCTGCCGCTGGCGAAGCCGGCGACGAAGATGAGGACGGTGACGACGAGGGCGGTGAAGGCGTTGAAACCGCCGAATCCACGTCCGAGACGCTGGCTGAAAGCGAGGAATCGCAGCGCCGCAAGCGGCGCCGTCGCGGCAAGCGTGGCGGTCGCCGCAATCGGGCCGAGGATGGCTCCGAACTGACGGCCAGCGAAGCTGGTGAGGACAATGGCGAGGACGAAGGCGACGACGTTTCGAACGACAGCGCTCCGAGCGAAGTCGTCGCCGAAACTATCGAAGCAGTTGCCGATGCCGGCGAAGGCCAGGCCGCGATGGCAGCCGTCGAAAGCGCACCTGTGATAGCCGAGGATGTAAAGCCCGCCCGCAGCCGCGGCCGCCGCAAACCGGCCGCAGTGCCGGTCGAGGAACCGGTGGCAGAGACGGCACCTGCGGCCGAGGCCGAACCGGAGTTGGTTGAAGCCACCGCCGATCTCGGAACACCCGTTCAGGAAGAGGTCAAGGAAGAGGCAAAGCCGGTTCGCGCCAACCGCGAATCCAATATCACCTCCTCCGAACCGACTGTGAAATCCACCCGCGTCGAGAATGGCGAAGCTGACGACGGCAAGCCGAAGAAGGCCGGCTGGTGGCAGCGCCGTGGCTTCTTTTGAACGCTGATTTTCGGACGTAAATGATCAATCCGGCCGCGGCGACGCGGCCGGATTTTTGTTTGTGGCGATGCTTCTTCAGCAAGTCGAACCCTGAGGGCTGGGCGTGTACCTTCACCCATTGGCACACTCGAGGTGGTCATGCGGACGACGATCGATATCGATGATGGCTTGCTCGACGCAGCAATGATCGTCACGGGATTGGCGACAAAAGAGGCCGCCGTCGAATAGGCTTTACGAAGCCTGATCGAGAGGCGCCGCCGGAAAAATGCGAACACAGACCTCGCAGGGATAGGCTGGGAAGGCGACATGGAAGAGATACGTTGCGACCAGCCGAACGGAAGACGGTGATTGTCGTCCACAGTTCGGTCTTGGATCGTGCGTCTGCGCGGGATAAGTGCGGCCAACCCGGTCCGGGAGATCGCCGATGCCGGCCCCTCATCCGCCTGCCGGCACCGACCGGGGTCGAGCCACGGGTCTCGACCCGTCCTGCGGCCCCCCGTAAACGGGGCGAAGGGACATGCCGCGCCCTCTCCGTTCCCACCTCGCTCTTGCAAGGCACGTGCCCTCGCCCCGTTTACGGGGAGAGGGTTATGGTGAGGGGCAGCCGTCGGCGCGAATCGCTTCGATATCGCTGCTCGATGCCGGCGAAGAGCGATCATCGTCCGCTACGGTCAGGCCGCCGGCGGATAGAGCAGATCGACGATGTAGCTGGCGTCGAAGCGAGAATCGAGCATGCCGTAGGTGGAGCGCCAGCCGCCGGCAAGGCGCGTCTCGATGAAGGCATCGGCAATGCGCCCTGCCCCGAGCCGATAGAGTTCGGCGGCACCGGCGGCGAGCGCCAGCTGCTCGACGAGCAAGCGCGCGGCGCCCTCATCCTGTTCACAGAGCGCGACAGCGGCGCGTAGCACGTCGATCGTCTTCTTGCCGGCCGGGCCGAGATCGCGGGCAAGGCCGGCGAACACCGTTTCGAACAGATCCTTGCCACGGTTGAGCACGCGCAGCACGTCGAGCGCCATGACGTTGCCGGAGCCTTCCCAGATGGCGTTGACCGGAGCCTCGCGGTAGTGGCGGGCGATCGGGCGTTCTTCGATATAGCCGTTGCCACCGATGCATTCCATCGCCTCGTAGATCAGCGCCGGCGCGATCTTGCAGCACCAGTATTTGGCGACCGGCGTCATGACGCGGGCATAGGCTGCTTGCTCGGCATTGCCGCGCGCCTTGTCGAAGGCATCGGCAAGACGGAAGGACAGTGCCGTCGCGGCGGCGACATCGAGCGCCATGTCGGCCAGTACGCGCGTCATGATCGGCTGGTTGACGAGCATCTTGCCGAAGACGCTGCGGCCGCGGGTGTGGTGTACGGCTTCGGCCAGTGAGGCGCGCATCATGCCGGATGAGGCCAGCGCGCAGTCGAGCCGCGTCAGTGTCACCATGTCGAGAATGGTGCGGATGCCGGCATCCGGGCCGCCGAGCAGGAAACCGAACGTGTCGGTGAACTCCACTTCGGCAGAGGCGTTTGAGCGGTTGCCGACCTTGTCCTTCAGCCGCTGGAACTGCAGGCCGTTGGCGGAACCGTCCTCCAGCAGGCGCGGCACGAGGAAGCAGCCCATGCCCTCCTTCGTCTGCGCCAGCATGATGAAGGCATCGCTCATCGGAGCCGACATGAACCATTTATGGCCGGACAGCCGGTAGATGCCCTCGCTGACCTTTTCGGCAGCGCTGCGGTTGGCGCGCACATCCGTGCCGCCCTGCTTTTCCGTCATGCCCATGCCGATGGTCACGGCAGACTTCTGCATGGCGGGCTTGTTCGACGAATCATATTTGCGCGAGAGGATTTTGGGGGCCCAATCCTTCTGTATTGCCGGCGAGGCCGAGAGCGCGGCGACCGAGGCGCTGGTCATCGTCAGCGGGCAGAGATGGCCGGATTCCAGCTGCGACGACAGATAGAAGCGGGCGGCGCGAACCTTGTGGGCCTCATCCTTGGCTTCGCTATCGGCCTGCGGATCCCAGACCGAGGAATGCAGGCCGACCGACATGGAGCGGCGCATCAACGCGTGCCAAGCAGGATGGAACTCGACGACGTCGAGGCGCTCGCCGCGCGGACCGTGGGTACGCAGCTGCGGCGGACCCTGGTTCGCCATGCGCGCCAGCTCCTGCGCCTCCGGCGAGGTGACGTAGCGGCCCATGTTTTCCAGGTCTTCGCGGATGCCGCGCGGCAGGGCTGCCGTCAGATCGACGATCAGCGGATCGGATCGATAGGCGTTGATGCCGGACCACAGGCTCGGCTGATTGAGTTCTGCGAGTTTTTCTTCAGTCCGGTTGGCGGAGGTCATAATTCGCTTCTAGTGTAAGAGCCCGGCAAAGGGAAACCGGAAGTTATGATTCGGTTCATTCTGCTCTATCGGAATTTTGGCGAAAATGCATGGGGACATAAGCCTTTGCCCACAGCGCATGCTTGCCCCGGCGGGCATCACTCTTTATAGACCCGCCAGAGACAGCAAGAGGCAGGGTCATGGTCTTTTTTCCCCACCGCCACCTCATCGGCATCAAGGGCCTCACTGAGCAGGATATCACCTATCTGCTCGACAAGGCCGACGAGGCCGTCAAGATCAGCCGCCAGCGAGAGAAGAAGACGTCGACGTTGCGCGGGCTGACGCAGATCAACCTGTTCTTCGAGGCATCGACCCGCACGCAGGCCTCCTTCGAGCTGGCCGGCAAGCGGCTCGGCGCCGACGTCATGAACATGTCGGTCGGCAACTCCTCGGTGAAGAAGGGCGAAACGCTGATCGACACGGCGATGACGCTGAATGCGATGCGCCCCGATGTGCTTGTTATCCGCCATTCGAGCGCCGGTGCTGCCGCCCTTCTCGCCCAGAAGGTCTCCTGCTCCGTCGTCAATGCCGGCGACGGGCAGCACGAACATCCGACCCAGGCGCTGCTCGACGCGCTGACGATCCGCCGCGCCAAGGGCAAGCTCTCGCGCATCATCGTGGCGATCTGCGGCGACGTGCTGCATTCGCGGGTGGCGCGCTCCAATATCCTGCTGCTCAATGCGATGGGCGCCCGCGTGCGCGTCGTCGCGCCCGCGACCCTGCTGCCCGCCGGCATCGCCGAGATGGGCGTCGAGGTCTTCCATTCGATGAAGGAAGGGCTGAAGGACGCCGACGTGGTGATGATGCTGCGGCTGCAGCGCGAACGCATGTCCGGCGCCTTTGTGCCTTCGGTGCGCGAATACTATCATTTCTACGGGCTCGACGCCGAAACGCTGAAGTCGGCGAAGGAGGATGCGCTGGTCATGCATCCCGGTCCGATGAACCGCGGCGTCGAGATCGCCTCCGAGGTGGCGGACGGGCCGCAGAGCGTGATCGCCGAACAGGTGGAAATGGGGGTCGCGGTGCGCATGGCGGTGATGGAGACGCTGCTCGTCTCGCAGAACCAGGGTCCCCGAAGCGATGGAATGATGGCATGAGCAACCCGATCGTCCTCAAAAACGTCCGCATCATCGATCCGTCGCGCAATCTTGACGACGTTGGCACGATCATCGTCGAAAACGGTGTGATCATTGCTGCCGGTTCCGCGGCACAGAACCAGGGCGCGCCGGAAGGTGCGACCATCCGCGACTGCGCCGGCCTTGTCGCGGCCCCCGGTCTCGTCGATGCGCGCGTCCATATCGGCGAACCCGGCGGCGAACATCGCGAGACCATCGCCTCGGCAAGTCGGGCGGCAGCAGCCGGCGGCGTCACCTCGATCATCATGATGCCGGACACCGATCCTGTCATCGACGACATTGCGCTCGTCGAATTCGTCAAGAAGACGGCCCGCGATACCGCCGCCGTCAACGTCTATCCGGCAGCCGCTATCACCAAGGGCCTTGCCGGCGCGGAGATGACGGAGATCGGCCTGTTGATGCAGGCGGGCGCCGTCGCCTTCACCGATGCCCATTCGAGCGTGCACGACACGCAGGTGCTGCGCCGGATCATGACCTATGCGCGTGAATTCGGCGCCGTCATCTCCTGCGAAACCCGCGACAAATATCTCGGCGCGAACGGCGTCATGCATGAAGGGCTTTTCGCCAGCTGGCTCGGGCTCTCCGGCATTCCAAGGGAAGCCGAACTGATCCCGCTCGAACGCGATCTCAGGATCGCAGAACTGACGCGCGGCCACTATCACGCCGCGATGATCTCGGTGCCGGCCTCGGTCGAGGCTATCGAACGCGCCCGCAGCCGCGGCGCCAAGGTGACCTCAGGCATATCGATCAACAATCTGGCGCTCAACGAAAACGACATCGGCGAATACCGCAGCTTCTTCAAGCTCTATCCGCCGCTGCGCCCGGAAGACGACCGGGTCGCCATGGTCGAGGCGCTTGCGAACGGCGCGATCGACATCATCGTCTCCTCGCACGACCCGCAGGACGTCGATACGAAGCGCCTGCCCTTCGGCGAGGCGGCGGACGGCGCGATCGGCCTTGAAACCATGCTGGCGGCGGCTCTCAGGCTCCACCATGGCGGTCAGGTGAGCCTGATGCGCCTGATCGACGCCATGTCCACCCGCCCCGCACAAATCTTCGGCCTCGCCGCCGGCACGCTGAAACCGGGTGCTGCGGCCGATATCGCGCTGATCGATCTCGATGAGCCTTGGCTTGTCGCCAAAGACATGCTTCTCTCCCGCTCGAAGAATACGCCGTTCGAAGATGCGCGCTTCAGCGGGCGGGCCGTCGCGACTTATGTCTCGGGAAAGCTTGTCCACGCACTTTAAGAACCGGCTGGACTTAAGAAACGGCATACTGGGGATAGGCCACGGAGGGGCTGAGGCGGCATATGTTATCCAATCTCATGTCATGGCAGATTACGCTGCCGATCGCGCTTGCCGCCGCCATCATCGGCTACCTCTTCGGCTCGATTCCCTTCGGCCTGATCCTCACGCGTGCCGCCGGCCTCGGCGACGTGCGCAGCATTGGCTCCGGCAATATCGGCGCGACCAACGTGCTGAGAACAGGAAACCGCAAGCTCGCGGCTGCGACACTGCTGCTCGATGCGCTGAAGGCGGCGGCAGCGGCCTGGGTTGTCGGTTATTTCCTCGGCGAGGAGGCGGCGATCATCGCCGGCTTTTTCGCCTTCATCGGCCATCTCTTCCCGGTCTGGATCGGCTTCAAGGGCGGCAAGGGTGTTGCCACCTATATCGGCACCCTGCTCGGCGTCGCGCCGATCATGGTCGTGCTCTTCGCCGCCGTCTGGCTGGCGGTCGCCTTCACCAGCCGCTACTCGTCGCTATCGGCGCTGGTTGCCATGCTTGTCATTCCGGTTGCGCTATGGATACTGGGTAACGAAAAGGTTGCTGCTGTCATGGCGATCATGACGCTGATCTCCTACTGGAAGCACAGGGCCAATATTTCCCGCCTGATGGACGGCACGGAAAGCAAGATCGGAGCAAAGGGATAATGGATGCGCCGGGCGCGGGATCAAAAGGCGTCGCGCTGAGCGAACGGCAACGCATCGCCTGGCTGCGCCTCATCCGTTCCGACAATATCGGCCCGGCCACCTTTCGCGACCTGATCAATCATTTCGGATCGGCCGAGGCAGCGCTCGCAGCACTGCCGGAGCTTTCGGCGCGCGGCGGCTCGACGCGGGCAATCCGCATCGCCAGCGAGGCTGAGGCACATCGGGAACTGGAGGCGGCTCGCCGTTTCGGCGCCCGCTTCGTCGGCATCGGCGAGCCGGACTATCCGCAGGCCCTGAAGCAGATCGACGGCGCGCCACCGCTGCTTGCCGTCAAGGGCGCTCTTACCGCCGCCAAACGACCGGCCGTCGGCATTGTCGGCTCGCGCAACGCCTCGATCGCCGGCGCGAAATTCGCGGCGATGGTGGCGCGCGACTGCGGCCGGGCCGGTTATACCGTGGTCTCCGGCCTGGCCCGCGGCATCGACACGGCAGCGCATCGGGCAAGCCTCGACACGGGCACGATCGCAGCGCTTGCCGGCGGTCTCGATCAGCCTTACCCACCGGAGAATATCGGCCTGCTCGAGGAAATAACCGGTGGCAACGGCCTGGCGGTGAGCGAGATGCCCTTCGGCTGGGAACCGCGCGCCCGCGATTTCCCGCGCCGAAACCGGCTGATCGCCGGCATCGCGCTCGGCCTTGTGGTCGTCGAAGCGGCAACGCGCTCAGGCTCGCTGATCACCGCACGGCTTGCCGGCGAGTTCGGCCGCCTGGTGTTTGCCGTGCCCGGCTCACCGCTCGATCCGCGCTGCCACGGCAGCAACGGCCTGCTGAAGGACGGCGCTTCGATCGTCACCACACCTGCCGATGTCGTCGAGGCTTTGGCGCCGCTTACGCAATTCGAGCTGTTCCCGTCATCGATGGCCGAGCAACCGGCACGTGACGGCAAGGCGATGACGATGCCGCCCGGCGATTCAGACCGGGCTCGCATCATCGATGCGCTCGGACCAACCCCGGTCGAGATCGACGACGTCATCCGCCATACCGGTCTGTCAGCATCCGCGGTCTATCTCATCCTTCTGGAGCTCGACATCTCAAGCAGGCTGCATCGGCATCAGGGCGGTCTCGTCTCGCTTGCCGATTGAATTTCGCGCGATATCTCGGCGCGGCGCTGAGAATGGCGAACCATGCCGAAAATGATCGGCAACCTATCTCAAGGTGTATTTTTCCGACGATCCTCTTTCGGCTGCAACAGACGCAAGACGTAAAATTGTACCAAACCCCTTGACCGCGGCGATTTCCCTGTCCATGTCGGAGGGCCGGGCATCCATGTTGCGGTGTGTGTTGCGCTGGCTTAAATGCTGGCGTCGTTTCCTTTTTAGAGAATCATCATGAATGTTGTAGTGGTGGAATCGCCTGCCAAGGCCAAGACGATCAACAAGTATCTGGGTCCGGGATACAAAGTGCTCGCCTCCTTCGGCCATGTGCGCGATCTGCCTGCCAAGGATGGCTCGGTCCTCCCCGATCAGGATTTCGAAATGCTTTGGGAGGTCGATAGCGCCTCGGCCAAGCGGATGAAGGACATTGCCGACGCGGTGAAATCCTCCGACGGCCTTTTTCTCGCGACCGACCCGGATCGCGAAGGCGAAGCGATTTCCTGGCACGTTCTCGACATGCTGAACAAGAAGCGCGTGCTGAACGGCAAGCCGGTCAAGCGCGTCGTCTTCAACGCCATCACCAAGAAGGCGGTGCTCGACGCGATGGCCGATCCGCGCGACATCGACGTGCCGCTGGTCGACGCCTATCTCGCGCGCCGCGCACTCGACTATCTCGTCGGCTTCAATCTTTCGCCGGTCCTGTGGCGCAAGCTGCCCGGCGCACGTTCGGCCGGCCGTGTCCAGTCTGTGTCACTTCGCTTGGTCTGCGACCGCGAATCCGAGATCGAGCGCTTCATTTCGGAAGAATACTGGAACATCTCGGCGCTTCTGAAGACACCGCGCGGCGACGAGTTCGAGGCAAGGCTGGTTTCGGCGAACGGCAAACGGCTGCAGCCGCGCGCGATCGGCAACGGCGAGGATGCAGGCCGGCTGAAGGCGTTGCTCGATGGTGCGAGCTATGTCGTCGACACGGTCGAGGCCAAGCCGGTCAAGCGCAACCCGGGACCGCCGTTTACGACCTCGACGCTGCAGCAGGCCGCTTCCTCCAATCTCGGCTTCTCCGCCTCGCGCACCATGCAGATCGCTCAGAAGCTTTATGAGGGCGTCGATATCGGCGGCGAGACGGTCGGTCTGATCACCTATATGCGAACCGACGGCGTGCAGATGGCACCGGAAGCGATCGATGCGGCGCGCAGCGCCATCGTCGACCAGTTCGGCGAGCGCTACATGCCTGAGAAGCCGCGCTTCTATTCCACCAAGGCCAAGAACGCCCAGGAAGCGCATGAGGCGATCCGTCCGACCGATTTCTACCGGTCACCCGACCGCGTGCGCCAATTCCTCGATGCCGACCAGATCCGGCTCTACGACCTGATCTGGAAGCGCGGCATCGCCAGCCAGATGGCCTCGGCCGAGATCGAACGCACGACGGCTGAAATCACCGCCGACAACAAGGGCGAGAAGGCCGGCCTGCGCGCCGTCGGTTCGGTCATCCGCTTCGATGGTTTCATCGCCGCCTATACCGACCAGAAGGAAGACGGCGAACAGAGCGACGACGGCGATGAGGATGGCCGCCTGCCGGAGATCAATGCGCGCGAGACGCTCGCCAAGCAGAAGATCAATTCGACCCAGCATTTCACCGAGCCGCCGCCGCGCTACTCGGAAGCTTCGCTGATCAAGAAGATGGAAGAGCTCGGCATCGGCCGCCCGTCCACCTATGCGGCGACGCTGGCGACATTGCGCGATCGCGACTATGTGACGATCGACAAGCGCAAGCTGATCCCGCAGGCCAAGGGCCGGCTGGTGACGGCTTTCCTCGAAAGCTTCTTTACCAAATATGTCGAATACGACTTCACCGCCGATCTCGAGGAAAAGCTCGACCGGATTTCCGCCGGCGAGCTGAACTGGAAGCAGGTGCTGCGCGATTTCTGGAAGGATTTCTTCGCGCAGATCGAAGACACCAAGGAATTGCGCGTCACCAATGTGCTGGATTCGCTGAACGAGTCGCTGGCACCCCTGGTCTTCCCGAAAAGGGAGGACGGCAGCGATCCCAGGATCTGTCAGGTCTGCGGCACCGGCAACCTGTCGCTGAAGCTCGGCAAATATGGCGCCTTCGTCGGCTGCTCGAACTATCCGGAATGCAACTACACCCGCCAGCTCTCTTCTGAAAACGGCGGGGAAGCGGATGGTGCCGGATTGAACGAGCCGAAGAACCTCGGCACCGATCCGACGACCGGCGAGGAGCTGACGCTGCGTTCCGGCCGCTTCGGCCCCTATATTCAGCGCGGCGACGGCAAGGAAGCAAAGCGCGCTTCGCTGCCGAAGGGTTGGAAGCCCGAAGACATCGACTATGAAAAGGCGATGGCTCTGATTTCGCTGCCGCGCGATATCGGCAAACATCCGGAATCCGGCAAGATGATCTCGTCGGGCATCGGCCGCTATGGGCCGTTCCTGCTGCATGACGGCTCCTATGCCAACCTGGAAACCATCGAGGACGTGTTCTCAGTCGGCCTCAACCGCGCCGTGACTGTCATTGCCGAAAAGGCGAACCAGCCGCCAGGCCGGGGTTCGCGCGGTACGCCGGCGGCGTTGAAGACACTCGGCGACCATCCCGACGGCGGCGCGATCACCGTTCGCGACGGCAAGTACGGCCCTTACGTCAACTGGGGCAAGGTCAATGCCACCCTGCCGAAGGGCAAGGATCCGCAGGCGATCACCGTCGAGGAGGCGCTCGTGCTGATCGCCGAGAAGGCCGGCAAGGCGCCTGCTGGCAAAACCATCAAGGCGAAAGCCAAGCCGAAGGCGGCGGCCGCCGAAGCCAAGACCACCAAGACGGCGGCCAAGCCGAAGACAACAAAGGCGAAGGCGCCCGCGAAATCGAAAAAGAGCTGACGTGAGCAGAATACCGCGCGACAGAACGAACCCTGCGGGAACGCGCCCTGGCAAGATCGGTCGTGCCGGCAAGGATGCTTCCGCGGTCGAGCCGCTGAACATCGTCCACGGCGCGCTGCCCTCGCGCGAGGTGATCCTGCGCTTCATCGCCGATCATCCGCAGAAGGCCTCCAAACGGGAACTCGCCAGGGCCTTCGGCCTGAAGGGCGACAACCGCGTCGAGCTCAAGCACCTTCTGCAGGAGCTTGAGCAGGAAGGCATGCTGCAGAAGAACCGCAAGTCGCTGATCCGTCCCGGCGCGCTGCCGCCGGTCACTGTCCTCGATATCACCACGCGCGACAAGGATGGCGATCTGATCGGCCGGCCGGCGGAATGGCCGGAAGACCAGGGTGTCGCACCTGCCGTCGCCATCCGCCAACAATCGCCTGCTGGCCGCCAGGGCAAGGGCAAGGCGCCCGTCGCCGGTCTCGGCGACCGCATCCTGGCGAAGATCTTCCCGGCCGTCGATCGCGGCGGGCCGGCCTATACGGCGCGGATCATCAAAGTGATCGACAAGCGCCGCGGCGCCTCGATGGGCGTTTTCCGCACGGCGCCTGGCGGCGGCGGCCGGCTGCTGCCGATCGAGCGGCGTGGCGAGGAGATGGTCATCGATCCAGACTTCACCGGCGGCGCCACGGACGGCGACCTGGTCGAAGTCGAAATCGCCCGCCTCGGCCGTCTCGGCCTGCCGCGCGCCAAGGTGCTTTCCGTCGTCGGCTCCGTCGGCTCGGAAAAGGCGATCTCGATGATCGCCATTCATGCGCATGGCATCCCGCATGTGTTCCCGCCAGCCGTCGTTGACGAGGCGGACGCAGCAAAACCCGCCACGATGTCGCATCGCGAGGATTGGCGCGACGTGCCGCTGATCACCATCGACCCGGCCGACGCCAAGGACCATGACGACGCCGTCTATGCCGAACTCGACCCCTCGCCCGACAATCCCGGCGGCGTCGTCGTCACCGTGGCGATTGCCGATGTCTCCTGGTATGTCCGCTCCAAGTCGGCGCTCGACCGCGAGGCGCTGAAACGCGGCAACTCTGTCTATTTCCCGGATCGGGTGGTGCCGATGCTGCCGGAGCGCATCTCCAACGATCTGTGTTCGCTGAAGGAAGGTGTCGACCGCCCGGCGCTTGCCGTGCGCATGAGCTTTTCCGGAGAAGGCCGCAAGATCGGCCACACCTTCTATCGCATCATGATGAAGAGCGCGGCCAAGCTGTCCTACCAGCAGGCGCAGGCGGCGATCGACGGCAAGCCGGACGATCAGACCGGACCGATGCTCGAGCCGATCCTGAAGCCCCTCTGGCACGCCTATGAGGTTATGAAGCGCGGACGCGACCGGCGCCAGCCGCTGGAACTCGACATGCCGGAGCGCAAGATCCAGCTGAAGCCCGACGGCACCGTCGACCGGGTCGTCGTGCCGCCGCGCCTTGAGGCGCACAAGCTGATCGAAGAGATGATGATCCAGGCGAACGTCTGCGCCGCCGAGACGCTGGAAAAGGCACGTCAGCCGCTGATCTACCGCATCCATGACGGCCCGACGCTTGCCAAGCAGGAAATCCTGCGCGAGTTCCTGGCGACGCTCGGCATCCCGCTTGCCAAGGGCGGCAACATGCGCGCCAACAACTTCAACGGCATCCTGGCGAAAGCGGACGGCACGCCGCACCAGACCATGGTCAGCGAGATGGTGCTGCGTTCGCAGAGCCAGGCGATCTACGGCCCGGAGAATATCGGCCACTTCGGCCTCAACCTGATGAAATACGCGCATTTCACCTCACCGATCCGCCGTTACGCCGATCTCATCGTGCATCGCGCCCTCGTCGGCTCGCTGGGCTTCGGTGAAGGGGGCATCACGCCCGAGGAAGAGGCGGCTCTCGACGATATCGCCGCCGAAATCTCGACCTTCGAGCGCCGCGCCATGGCGGCCGAGCGTGAGACGGTCGACCGGCTGATCGCCCACCATCTCAGCGGCCGCGTCGGCGAGGAGTTTGCCGGCCGCGTCTCGGGTGTGACGAAATCGGGGCTTTTTGTCGTTCTGCCGGACTATGGCGCCGACGGTTTCGTCCCCATATCGACGCTTGGAACCGATTATTTCATCTATGATGAGGCGCATCAGGCGCTCTCCGGTGAAGGGACAGGGCTTGGCTATCGCCTTGGCGACAGCGTCACGGTGAAGCTTGCCGAAGCGATTCCGCTCGCCGGCGCGCTGCGTTTCGAAATGGTCAGCGAAGGGCGCGAAATGCCGACGGCGGTGCGCTCCTTCCACAAAGCGGGCCGCCGCGACAGGGGCCAGGTCCGCAAGAAGCCCGGAACGAGGCCGCCGCGCGGGCGGCATTAGTACCATTCCGCAAGAGATCCGCCGAGAAACATGAATCCCCATATACCCCGTTGAGACGACCACGGGCTTCAGGTTGGAGTAGCATGGGCGGAATGGTCAGAAGCCCCGTCAGCCGTCTACAATCAGTTCGGATCACGGCGAGGACTGCTTGAAACCGTTTTCGATGAGATTGCGCTTCAGGGTGGCCTTACGCGGATCGCCCAGGCGATGGCGATGCCGAATGCCCAAGCGGGACTCGATCATTTGATCGAAATCTTCTGCAATTTCTGGAACGGCCGTCGGTCGGTTGCATGATGCAATGGTGCTCGACGCCGAATTCGCGCAGGCATTGATCGAGCGAAACGAGCGCCGGCGGCAAACCATCGAAGTGCTGGTTGGGCGAATAACAAAGGGCAAGGCGTTTTCAATCAGCCAACGCGATGCTGTCGCATCTAATCTTTGCTTTTACGAGCTTCGCAATAGTTCGAATGCTGGGGGTGGGACGATCCCAAGAGGCGGTTGTCCTCCTGATCAAGGCTGCATGCAAGGATGCGATCGACCGAATCACATCGGAGGATTGAAATCCGCCAAACCTGTTGCAGTTGGGGGATGATCGATTGGCCCGTGCTGCTAGGGTGCGAATATTCCGCGACCGCGATCGCGCTACCGGCCGCGTCAGCTCTCAGTACCCACGACCACTAGCAGGCTGCTGAAAAACCCACTGGCTTTTGGGCTGGACACATGATTCCATCTTGCAAGTGATTTCGAGGGAATTTGGATGCGCGGCGGGGATGATCGGACGGGGTCGCTGTTTTCGTATGTCGA